>CAYYAV010000055.1:0-9277 GCA_964469865.1 uncultured Fusobacteriales bacterium
CATATGGTGTCGTGATCTTTAACATAGTCATAGAATCCCTGGTGCTTATGAAGCTGAACAGGCTGATCTCAGGGAAATACGGCTTTAAAAGTTCAATAATCCTTCTATTCCTTCTTATAACTTCTATCCTGCAGTACATATCCCTTATACTGGTAAGAATGGATATATTCCTCAGTTCCTTTATAACTTTGGCATTACTGGAATTCTGGGAATGTTATGAAAAAGACAGCTATAGGAATGTCTATAAGGTGTATATTTACACCGGGCTGGCTTTTTTATTCAAAGGGCTTGTAGGGCTTCTTACTCCCTTTCTGGTAATTATAGCCTTCCGGTTTCTCTCCAGGAAAAGATACTCCTTCAAGGAAGCAGGATTATTTAAGGGATTTATGACTGTAATACTCTTTATACTGTTCTGGCTTATTCCTGCATATATAACTACAGGATACCCTTTCCTGGAAAATCTTTTCATGAAGCAGGTATTTGCAAGAACTGTAATAGGATCTGTACATAAGCAGCCGTTCTATTATTATATATTTCTTTTCCCGTTTATTTTCTTCCCCTGGAGTATTGCGGTAATATATGCTTCCTATAAATATATAGGAGACTTTATCAGCAAAAAGAAATTTTCTGATATGGAACTTTTTCTAATTATATGGACCCTGATTACTATATTCTATCTTTCCATGTCCAGCAGTAAGCTGGTCATCTATCTTCTTCCCGTTGTGACACCTTCACTTATACTGACTTTTATAAAATTTTCAGAGGCTGAAGAAAATATAAGAAACAGGATTTATATCATAACATTTATAATTTTCTTATGTACAATTGCCGCTATTCCTTTTGCTGACGGAAGGGACTTCCTTCCTTTCAGGAATATTACGGAAGTGTGTTTCATATTTACAGTGGCAGTTTCTGCAATCCTGTTCATAGCAGGACGTAAGGATCTCGCCTATTATTCTTTCGGACTTCTGATATTATTTATAACGGTAGGTGCAGGAATTAATATCAGCTTTATAAATAAGCAGATCAGGACCGGCAAGAAAGCGACATATACTTTTATGAAAGAATCCCGTTCCTGTTCTCAGAGAAAGGAGATACAGTATGGCTAATTTTTTTATGGGATTAGGACTAATAGGACAGCTGCTATTCTCAGGAAGGTTTCTAGTCCAGTGGATTGCCAGTGAAAGGAAGAAGAAGAGTATTGTCCCCATATCATTCTGGATCTTGAGTATTTTAGGAAGTTCATTCCTTCTTATATATGCTATCTATAAGAAGGACCCTGTTTTTATTCTGGGACAGTCTTTCGGATTTATCGTTTATATAAGGAATCTTATTCTCATTAATAAAAAAAGAAAGGACCGTTTATAATGAACAGCAACGTAGACACATATCTGTTAACCGGAGGGGCAGGATTTATAGGCTCCCATCTTCTGTACCGTCTACTGGAAGAAAATGTCAGGGTAACAGTTATTGACAACTTTAATGATTTTTATAATTATACTGCCAAGGTAAAAAATATATCAGATACTGTCATTTCTAAATTTTATGACAGGGTCACCTTAGAGAAGGAACGAAAACTTAATGATATATATGGACAAATGAAGAATGACTTTTCAAGAAATAATAGGAACAAGGATAAGCTGCTAAATCTGTTTGCCGAAGAAATAAATTCCATTGATGAAAGTTTCAGCCTTTTTTTTACTGATATAAGGGACAAGGATAAAATGGATGATATCTTTTTAAGAAACAGGATAGATACCGTAATACATCTTGCTGCAATGGCAGGAGTAAGACCTTCCTTTCAGGATCCTCTGCTATATGAGGAAGTAAATATAAAGGGGACATGGAATATTCTGGAACTTATGAAGAAATACGGGGTGAACAGGTTCATATGTGCTTCTTCTTCATCTGTCTACGGAGACAATCCGAAATTTCCCTTTTCAGAAGAGGACCCTATAGGACATGTCCTATCTCCATATGCCTATACAAAGAAGGCCTGTGAGGAATTAGGACATCTCTATTGGAAATATTATGATATTAATGTTATCATGTTAAGATTTTTTACTGTATACGGCCCAAGACAGCGTCCCGATCTGGCTATCCATAAATTTTTAAGTCTGATGATTCAAAATAGGGAAATCCCGTTTTTCGGAGACGGATCTTCAGGGAGGGACTATACCTATATAGAGGATATTATTTCTGGTATTATGAAATCCATAGAATTTATGAACTGTAACAGCAGATGCTATGAAATATTCAATCTTGGAAACTCCAACGTAATCTCCCTAAAGGAAATGGTAGATACTATTGCAGAGATATCAGGATGTACTCCGAAACTCAGTATGATGGATTTCCAGGCAGGAGATATGCCTGTCACTTATGCTGATATTTCTAAATCTGAAAGACTGTTAGGGTATGTTCCCGGAATATCCTTTAAAGAAGGGATTGAAAAATTTAGCAAATGGTATAAAGGGAAAGATTAGGCTTCTCAAAGAATAAAATAATCCTTTATTCAGTTTAAATTCATTTAAAACACAATATAATGTGATATACTGATTATGTAAAGAAAAGATGACTATAACCTAAAACAACTTTTTTTTCATAACTAACCTAACATAAATAGCTGAAGAATTAATTAACTCCTCAGCTATTTTTATTTACATTCTATATTCTTCACTATAAAGGATACTCCCTATCCCCAAGTGTTGCAACCATTACAGCTTTTATGGTATGCATCCTGTTTTCAGCCTCATCAAAGACTACTGAATTCTTACTCCTGAATATTTCATCAGTTACTTCCATTTCCTTTATTCCATATTCTTTTTCTATTTCTTTTGCCACTTTTGTGTTAAGGTCATGGAAAGCTGGTAAACAATGCATAAATATGTAATCAGGCTTTGCATGCTGGACAAGTTCTGTATTTACCTGATAATAGGAAAGCCTTTCTATTCTTTCTTTCCATACTTCCTTAGGTTCTCCCATTGATACCCATACATCTGTATATATTACATCAGCATCCTTTACACCTTCAATCCTGTCGTCAGTAAAAAATATCCTTCCCCCTGTTTTTTCGGCTATACTTATTGCCGTTTCCGCTAGTTCTTTCTGTGGAAACAGCTCCTTTGGAGCTACTATCCTGAAATCCATTCCAAACTTTGCTGCACCTATCATTAAGGAATTTGCCATATTATTCCGCCCGTCACCGAGATAAGCCAGCTTTATCCCTTTAAGCTTTCCTTTTTTTTCAGAAATTGTCAGGAAATCCGCCAGTACCTGTGTAGGATGAAATTCAGTAGTCAGTCCGTTCCACACAGGGACTCCTGAAGCTTCTGCCAGTATCTCTACCAATTCCTGGCCATACCCCCTGTACTCAATGCCGTCATAGAACCTTCCGAGTACCCTTGCAGTATCTTCCATAGATTCCTTGTCTCCAATCTGGGAAGATGAAGGCCCTATATAGCTTACATTTGCCCCCTGATCAAAAGCTGCCACTTCAAAGGCACATCTTGTTCTTGTAGATGTCTTTTCAAATATGAGAGCTATGTTCTTCCCTTCCAGAGTCTTTTTTTCTACTCCGTTTTTCTTATCCTTCTTTAATTTTCTGGACAGGTCTACAAGATACTGTATCTCATCTCTTGTAAAATCTAATAATTTTAAAAATGAACGTCCTTTTATCATATTTTTTCCTCCTAATTTATATATTTTGTGTACCAGAACTGTTTAAAATACAATTTCCCTTAATAATTTATACCCTATTTTTCTATTTTTTCTACTACTTTCCCTAAAATTTCTATAGATTTATCTATCTCCTTGCTGCTTACATTAAATGGCGGAAAATATCTGACCACATTATTCCCGGCTCCTACAAGCAGAAGCCCCTCTTCAAATGCTGAATTTACAAAATCTTTTGATGAAATCCTGGCACTGTCAAGCTTTATTCCCAGAAGGAGCCCCCTTCCCCTGATTTCTTCAATAATATCCGTTTTACTCTTCAGATTTTCCAGCCTACTCTTCGCATATTTACCCATTTCAACTACATTATTTCTTATAAGTCCGTTATCTACAAGTTCTGTCATGACAGCATTCCCTACTGCACACACTAGCGGATTTCCGCCATAAGTTGAACCGTGATCCCCCGGGACAAGTACTTCATTGGCTTTCCCTCTAGTCAGGCATGCCCCTATAGGAACCCCTCCTCCAAGGGACTTTGCTATAGTTACTACATCAGGAACAATGGAAAACTGCTCATAGGCAAATAATGTCCCCATTCTACCCATTCCACACTGTATTTCATCAAAAATTACAAGAATTCCGTATTTCTCCCTTAATTCTCCTATAGTCCTCATAAACTCAGGCGAAGCCTCTTCCAGACCGCTTTCTCCCTGAACAGGTTCAAGTATTATAGCTGCTGTTTTTCCGCTTACTTTTCTTACAAGTCCTTCACAATCATTAAACCTGCATTCCGTGACATCCGGAATTAGCGGTTCAAAGGGCTCCTGATACTTCTTCTGTCCTGTAACTGCAAGAGAGCCTGTACTCCTCCCATGGAAAGAATCAGTCATATATATAATTTCCGTCTTCTTCTCTGAAATGCCCTTCCCATATTTTCTGGCAATTTTTATCGCAAGCTCCACAGCCTCAGTCCCGCTGTTTGTAAAGAACACCCTTTCCATTTTACTGTTTTCAGTCAGCTTTTCAGCCAGCTTCAGCTGAGGGCCGTTATAATAAAGATTTGAAATGTGGACCAGCTTTTTACTCTGTTCCGTCAGTGCATCTATAATTACCGGGCTGGCATGTCCCAGACAGTTTACTGATATTCCTGATACAAAGTCCAGGTACTCTTTCCCTTTATTATCATATATATATGCTCCTTCCCCCTTTTCAAATATCACATCAAACCTGTTATAAACATTTAAAAGCATTTATTCTCCTCCTTTTCTTATCAAAGTTCCTGCCCCTTCAACTGTAAACAGTTCCAGCAGTAATGAATGCTCGAGTTTCCCGTTCAGTATGACTACATTATCTACCCCGCTTCGGATAGCGTCAAGACATGTACTCACCTTTGGGAGCATACCTCCGCTTATAATCCCTTTTTCAATCAGTTCATTTACTTCCGATTCCGTAACTTCTGCAATAAGGGTTTTTTTATCTGCCGGATTCAGCATTATCCCGTCTACATCAGTGAGAAATATGAGCCTGTCCGCTTTCAGTTTTCCTGCTATTGCTCCTGCAACATAATCAGCATTTATATTATAGCTCTGTCCGGTTTCGTCCACTCCTATGGAAGATATTACAGGAATTACATCATTAGCTTCCAGAAGTTCTATCACTCCTGTATTTATTTCCCTTATTTCACCTACAAATCCTATATCAATTTTTTCTCCGCCGGACTCAATATATTTTTTCTCAACAGATATCATACCTCCGTCTTTTCCACTGAGCCCGACTGCCCTTCCTCCATGCTTATTTATATCTGAGACTATCCCTTTATTTACCTTTCCTGAAAGTACCATCTCTACTATTTCCATAGTCTCTTCATCTGTTATACGGTTCCCGCCTGCGAATTCACTTTTTTTCCCTACCCTGTTAAGCATATCATTTATTTCAGGTCCCCCTCCATGGATTATTACAGGGTTTATACCTACATATTTCATAAGGACTACATCCTCTATAAACTGCTCCCTTGCATCCTTGTTTACCATAGCACTTCCTCCATACTTTATAACTATTGTCTTTCCATGGTACTTCTTTATGAAAGGCAGTGCCCTGACCAGTATTTTTGCCTTATCCAGATTTGAAATCATCTATTCTCCTTTCTATATCCATATTATATGAATCTCATATAGCTTCTATACCTCTGACTGATAGCCCGCCTTAATAAGGAAACGCCGTCCTGAGGGCTATGTATGATATTCAGCATTGATCCTGACATAGTCATAACTCAGGTCACATCCCCATGCTGTTGCATCATGTTCTCCGTCATTCAGTTCTATTATTATTTCTACCTTTTCATTTTTCAGTGTATCTGCTGCCGCTTTTTCCTCAAAGCTGATTCCCATCCCGTTCTTAGCTACCTGGACCTTTTTATCTCCACCTTTCAGATATATAGATACCTTATCTATCATCAGATCTGCCCCTGAATACCCTACTGCACAGAGTATCCTTCCCCAGTTGGGATCTCCACCGAATACCGCTGCTTTAAACAGGCTGGAAGTTATGACTGTCTTAGCCGTCTTTCTTGCATCTTCCAGAGACCTTGCTCCGTTTACTGTCACTTCTATTAATTTTGTAGCCCCTTCGCCATCTTTTGCTATTAGCTTTGCCAGCTCTTCATTTATCTTATAAAGTGCACTTTTAAATTCTTTATATCCTTCAGAATGCTCGTCTGTTATCTTCTTATTTCCTGCAAGACCATTTGCGAGTACACATGCCATATCATTTGTACTTGTATCGCCGTCTACAGAGATCATGTTAAACGTACTGTCAGCAATTTCTGAAAACATCTTCTGAAGAAGCCCTTTTTCGATATCTGCATCTGTCACTGTAAAGGAAAGCATAGTTGCCATATCCGGATGTATCATTCCTGAACCTTTGGCCATTCCTGCTACCGTTACTGTCTTTCCGCCTACCTCCACTTCAAGGCATATCTGCTTAACGAAAGTATCTGTCGTCATTATAGCACCTGCTGCATCAAAACCTCCATTTTCATTTAGGGATTCAGCAGCCGCTTCTATTCCCTTTCCTATTTTCTCCATGTCAAGCTGGACTCCTATAATTCCCGTTGACTGTACCAGTACTTCCTCTTTTTCCAGCCCAAGCTTTTCAGCTGCCATTTCCGCCATCTTTCCGGCATTTTCAAGGCCTTTCTCACCTGTACAGGAATTTGCATTTCCGCTGTTTATTATGATTGCCTGTGTATTACTGTTCTTGATATGTTCAATATCAGTTATTATCGGAGCTGCCTTTGCCAGATTCTTTGTAAATACTGCTGCCGAAACTGCCGGTACTTCACTATATATGAGAGCCATGTCTTTTTTCCCGCTTTTCTTTAACCCTGCTGTTATCCCTGTAGCCTTTATTCCTTTTACGTTGGTTATAGTTCCGTTTTCTATTATCTTCATTTCCTTTCTCCTCTCCTTCTTTTCTATCAGTTATATATTTATCATCTATCTATATTCCGTTTTCCTGTTATCTGTATTAGGACTATATATACATTGAAAGGAATTCAAGTCCCTCACTTTCCTTAAAGCCGCACATTAGATTCATACTCTGGACTGCCTGCCCTCCTGCCCCTTTTATAAGGTTATCTATGGCTGATACTACTACTATGTTGCCATATTCCCTGTCATATCTTATCCCTATCTCACATATATTACTGTTCTTTACATTCTTTATTTCAGGAAGCCCTTCTGTTATCCTGATAAAATATTCATTTTTATAGAATTCCCTATACAGGTTATATATATCTTCTTCACTGGTCCTGTCTTTCATACTCTTTTCTATATCTATATATATGGTGGACAGTATACCTCTGTTTATGGGAAGCAGGTGAGGTGAAAAGACCAGATTTATATCACTGTTACCCAGTTTATCCATTTCCTGCTTTATTTCAGGTGTGTGTCTATGTTTCAGTATATTATATGCCTTAAAATTTTCATTGACTTCAGTAAAAATCAGATCCGTCTTAGCGTTTCTTCCTGCCCCTGATACTCCCGACTTGGAGTCCACAACTATTTTTCCGGTATCTGCCAGTCCGTTTTTCAGTAGAGGAGCGGCTCCCAGTATTGCAGAAGTGGGATAGCATCCCGGAGATGCGATAATATTTGCATGCCTTATTTTATCCTTATGGATTTCAGGGAGTCCGTAAACCGCACTCTTATTTATTTCAGGAAATTCATGCCTTACTTTATACCATTTTTCATAGACTTCCGTATCATCCAGCCTAAAGTCAGCTCCCAGATCTACTATTCTTATATCATTTTCCAGAGCCTTCTTTGTCAGGCTTTCAGACATTCCATGAGGGAGGGCAAGAAAGAGTATGTCAATATTGTTCAGCTTTTCTACAGCTTCTTCCATTGAAATCAGTCCCTTTTCAAAATATTTCCTATAATTCTGATATATCTCCCCTATACCGCTTCCTGAAAATGAATACGATGAAATAAATTCAATTTCTACTTTCCTATGATTCTTTAATATCCACAGCAGCTGCTGCCCGGCGTACCCTGTTGCACCTACAATTCCTACTTTTATCATATTACCTCCTAAACTTTAAATAAAAAGCCTATGTCATCTGTCATAGGCTCTCTCTTACTCCGTATTCTGTTTTTCCGCTTAAATAAAGAAAAGAGCCGGCAACCCTCTGGTCATCGGCTAATTTAAAATATTTAATATGAAATATTATAAAATGTCAATGATAAAGGATCATCATAATAAATTGTCCATTATTATTCTTCTCCTTCTCCTTATTTCCAGTTTCATAACATTTCCTCCTTATTTTTTTACTTACTGTAACTTATTCTAACAAATTTTTTTTAGAATTTCAATATATTCAGTATATTAATTTTAAATGATATAATTAATATAATTTATTTTTTAAGATTAATGCTTAATATCTTTCTATTTATTGACTATTTCCATTATTATGATATAATATAATGAAAATATATTATATTATGGAGGTTATTTGTGAAGAAGTACATTTTTATCATTATCCAGTTTTTCCTATGTATATTTTATTTAAATGCCGGAAACCTGGAATCTTTTAACCAGTTTAAGAATTTTACTATGAGAATGTCTATTACTCCTGCCGGATACAGTTATGTAGTTATTCCCGGTAATGGCCAGAAATATGACTCTCAGCTTAATGTTGGAAATTATCTGTCCTTTATGCCGTCACGGTATGCCTCAATAAATACCTATGAATTCTTTTCAGACATACTGAAAAAAGATTTTAAGATAGTTGAAATAAATAAGAAAGGGAAAGTAAAGGAACTGACAGGCGTTATCCGATACAGCCTTTCTGACTTTTTCAGCAACTATCAGAAGGGAGTCCTGAATGACAGGGCAGAAATCAAGGGACTTGGAATTGTTGCTGCCGGAGTAAGAATTACTTCTGCAGATGAATA
Source organism: uncultured Fusobacteriales bacterium (assembly GCA_964469865.1). GTDB lineage: Bacteria > Fusobacteriota > Fusobacteriia > Fusobacteriales > Leptotrichiaceae > JAGOWQ01. Next base: position 9,126 of record CAYYAV010000055.1, read on the forward strand.
TAAGATAACAGCTTATGGAAACAAGGGAATTTCAGGTAGTGTAAATGCCGGAGGTGCACTTTCTCTTTTAAACCTTGCTTTCGTTCCTACAAATTCTGCCTTCTATATAAAGAAAATGAGCGATACCGAGCTCGTATGGTCTCCAAATAAAG
>CAYYAV010000056.1:0-9113 GCA_964469865.1 uncultured Fusobacteriales bacterium
ATAGTTATTTTACCATATATTATTTAGAGGTTTACACATAATTTTTTACACACCCACTGATGTTGATAAGATGATTATAAATAGGTTAAAACAGGATTTATAAGTTATTACCCTGTTTTTAATTTAAAATTATATGATATCTCCGTTTGATTTTATACATTGCTGACACGGGTAAAGAGACTCTTTTTTATATATCTTTCTTTATATGCTTTTCAGCAATTGCAGCTACTTTATCAACACGAACAGTATATCTCGGATTTTCAGAAAGATAATCGGTATTCATCCAAGTTTTTACAATTTCTTGAGCAATTGCAGATCCTATAATTTTTCCTCCTAGGCAAAGGACATTTGTATTGGAATGTGAACGTGCCAGTCCTGCACAAAAAGGATCCTGGCATACTGCAGCATAGATACCATAGATTTTATTGGCTATCATGGCACTTCCATACCCGACTCCATCAATAAAGATTCCGCGTTCAGTTTCTCCTTTACTTACTGAAAGGGAAGCAGGGTATATAAAATCAGGAAGATCACAGGATTCGTCATTAAATGGACCGAAATCTATTACTTCATGTCCCAGTTTTTCCAATAATTCTTTCAGTTCTTTTTTCATTGTGAACCCGGCATGGTCACCGGCCATAGCTATTTTCATAATATCATCCTCCTATTTTATTCAAAAAAATTATTTATTTCATTAATAGTATACTCCAGATTTCCTGAAGATGTAAGCGAAACTATGCTTGTACCTATAATTACTCCATCAGCGTATTTTCTCATAGTTCTGACATTCTCATTGTTCTTTATGCCAAATCCCAGAGAAACGGGGAGGTCAGACTTTGAACGGATATTCCCTATGAAAGTTTCAAGTCTTTCCAGACTGACCTGTATGCTTCCGGTAACACCTAAGGAGCCCACCGCATAGATAAATCCACTTCCCCTTGATACTATTTTTTCAATCCTGTCCTGAGAAGTTACACTTACCAGAGGAATCAGGGCTATATCATTGTCTGACAGTTTTTTAAAAAGAAATTCAGATTCTTCATAAGGAAGATCAGGAATAATAAGCCCTTTTATATCTGACTGTATGCATTTTTCTATAAAGGCCTCTATTCCATAAGAAAATATGAGATTATAGTAAATAAGAAAGACAAGTGGTCTTGAAATTCTACCTTTTATATCAAGTAACAGGTTAAATACAGTGTCGGTAGTGATTCCTGCCTGAGATGCCTTAAAAGATGCATCTGAAATAAGTTTTCCGTCAGCAAGAGGATCTGAATAGGGGATTCCCAGTTCCAGTATGTCAATGGAAGTCTTGTCCAGGTTCAGAAGGAAATTTTTAGTAAATTCAATATCAGGATATCCGGCAACGATATATCCGATATTTGTTTTCCTGTTTTCAGAGCTGCTTGTATCAAATACTTCCTTTATGCTTTTAATATTATTATTCATGAATACTTTCTCCTTTCAATATTGAAAATACAGTGTGCATATCTTTATCTCCACGGCCTGATACATTTACTATGATAGTTTCCTTTCTGCCTTCAGGAAGAGTAGGACACAGTTTTTCAAGATATGCCAGTGCATGGGCACTTTCTATAGCGGGAATGATTCCTTCCTTTCTTGTAATGAGCATCAGGGCATCCAGAGCTTCCCTGTCAGTTATGGGGGCATATATTGCACGTCCTGTTTCAAAAAGATGGGAATGCTCCGGACCCACTCCCGGATAATCAAGTCCCGCCGATATGGAATGTACAGGGCTTATCTGGCCATATATGTCCTGAAGGACATAAGTCTTCATTCCGTGTATGATTCCTTCTTTTCCTAAAGTAAGGGTTGCCGCGTGCATATCAGTATCTATACCGTGTCCTCCCGCTTCCACTCCATACAGTCTTGTAGTGTCATCGTCAAGAAACCCGGAAAAAATGCCTATTGCATTACTTCCTCCTCCCACGCAGGCTATAACATGATCAGCATGCTTTCCTAGTTCCGTTATCTGTTTTCTTGCCTCTGTTCCGATAACAGACTGGAAGTCCCTGACCATAGTAGGATAAGGGTGAGGACCGACTGCAGAGCCTATTACATAGAATACGGCTTCTATTTCTGTAACCCATGCTTGAATAGCAGCAGTAGTGGCTTCCTTTAAAGTTTTCAGCCCTTCTTCAACGGAAATGACTTTTGCTCCTAACAGTTCCATTCTGAACACATTTAATTTTTGCCTTTCAATATCTACAGCTCCCATATATACATCACATTCCAGTCCCAGAAGAGCAGCTGCTGTGGCAGTGGCTACTCCATGCTGCCCGGCACCTGTTTCAGCTATGACCTTCTTTTTACCCATTTTTCTGGCAAGGAGTACTTGCCCCAGGGCATTATTTATTTTATGTGCTCCTGTGTGATTCAGGTCTTCCCTTTTAAGATAGATGTCATGATTATAATATTCACTTAGATTCTTTGCATAGTATAGGGGAGTTTCACGTCCTACATAATTTATCAGAAGATCTTCAAGTTCCTTATAAAAATCCCTGTCCTCCTTTAATTTGCTATATTCTGTTTCCAGTTCAATGAGAGCTGACATTACTGTTTCTGGGACATATTGCCCTCCAAATTTCCCAAAGTATGATTTTCTATTCATGATATAGCGGGATAATACCATCGGAATGGGTATTATCTTCCTCCTTTCCTAATATGTCTGCTGTATCAGCCTAATATTTAATTATTCTTATTATTTCTTTGATGAGGTTTTTATCCTTTCTGCCATTTATTTCTACCTTACTGTTTACGTCTAATATTACAGGATTGTATTTTAATGCCTCAAGAATATTCTCAGTAGAGAGTCCACCTGCAAGTATGAAGTCATGATTACTGATTCCTTTAAGGATGCTCCAGTCAAAGGTGATACCGTTTCCGCCTTTGTTTTCTCCTTTGGCATCAAACAGGGGATATTCAATGTAGGGAAGATAGGCTTTTATGTAAGGAAGCTTATCTTTTACAGAAAAGGCTTTCCATATTTTAATTTCCCTATTGAAAATATTGAATGATTTTTTTAGCCTCTCCATAAGTTCAGAACAGTAGGCAGGAGATTCACTCCCATGTAACTGTACCCTGTCAATTCCTGTTTTTTCAGAAATATGCATAATATTATCTATGCTTTCATCTACGAAGACACCCACAGTCTTCTTACCCTTTTTATGTACAGTTTTCGTTATATTATAAGCAAGTTCTGTATTAATCTGCCTTGGACTTCTGGCAAAGATGCATCCGAAGTAGTCTATGTCAAGCTCCTGTAATTCAAGAATTTCTTCAATAGACCGGATACCACATATTTTTAATTTTGTATTCCTTTTCATGAATAATACTCCTTTATTCCTTTTTATTTTGGGACTTTCTGATATTTCAAAAAGTGCTAAAGTGCTTAAGTTTTACACAAACTCCTATCTATTTATATTTCTGAATCTTTATTTAAAAAAGTTTTCCCTTCATTAATGCTTCCCCTATAAGAAGACCGTCTACGCCGATAGTTCCGGCATATTTTAAGTCTTCTTTTGTCATGAATCCGCTTTCTCCCACAAGAGTGAGATATTCTTTCATATGAGGGGGAATCAGTTCCACCAACCTTTCTGTATTAGTAATATTGACTTCAAATGTATTAAGATTTCGATTGTTAATTCCTAATATTTCAAGTCCAGGTATTTTCAAAGCTCTTTCCAGTTCATTTTCGTCGTGTACTTCTACCAGGACGTCCAATTCGAGGTCATGGGCAAGTCCATGAAGATTATAAAGGGTCAGGTCATCAAGCATCCTGACTATCAGGAGAATGGCAGAAGCCCCCATGAATTTTGCGTGGGCAACCTGGAAAGGGGTGTATATAAAGTCTTTTCGTAATATTGGGATATCAGGAAAGGCTTCCCTGACATCCTTAATAAATTTGTTGTCTCCTTTAAAATATTCTTCTTCAGTTAAGATGGAAAAGGCAGAAATACCGTTATTGATATAATAACTGGCCTGTTCCAGGAGATTGAAGCCGGCATCTGCTATCTGACCTTTTGACGGAGAAGCTCTCTTGATTTCTCCTATAATCTGTATCCCGGGCTTTTTCAATATCTTTTTTAGTGAAGGCTGCCTAAAGGCTGATATCTCCCTTTTAAGCTGAATATCCCTTTTAACTTTTATTTTTTCCAATATATCCATATTTAACCATCCTTTCATATCTGTTTTTGTCCAGGGTAAATTACTAAGGTCATGTCCGGTGACCCGATAAAAAGTTTACATAAACAGTAATAGATTAAGAATTCTGAATTGCAGTGGGTTCCTTAACTAGATAGAAGAATACCCCTTATAGAATTCATAGACTTTTCCGCTATTTATGGCATCAAGGATAATATCCTTACCTTTAGAAGGATGTTCTACCATATCTGCAGCATATAGGGCAAACATGGCATTTAATATTACAATATCAGATTTTGCAGATTTTTCTTCCCCTTTAAGGATTCTTATAAGGATTTCTGCATTTTCTTCCGGAGTTCCTCCTTCAATTTCTGAATGGAATGCCCTCCTGAATCCAAATGTTTCAGGAGAAATGGTGTATTCCATTATCTTATCACCTTTTACTTCAATAATTTTAGTATCATCACATACTGTAATTTCATCAAGGCCATCATTGCCCCTTACTACAAGTGCATGTTCCCGACCCAGAAGCTGAAGGGTTTCAGCATATAGTCTATGGACAGGCTCATGGTAGAGTCCCACCAGCTGATATTTCAGTTTCCTGTTGGGATGGAGTAATGGTCCTAATATATTAAATACTGTCCTTATACCGAGTTCCTGACGTACATTCCTTACTTCTCCTACTAAGCTGTGGAAAAAAGGGGCATGGAAGAATGCCAGGTTTCTATTTTCCATATTATTTATCTGGGAAATAAGGGAAGTTTCCAGAGGAATGTTCAATTTGTCCAGAACATCGCTGCTTCCGCTTTTACTTGAAATAGCCCTGTTTCCATGTTTAGCGACCTTTAGTCCTAAAGCACCTAGGATAAAAGCTACAGCAGTAGAAATATTGATAGTCTTAAATCCGTCTCCTCCTGTTCCGCATACATCAATCATAGGACTTTCATCTTCAAAGGTAGTACTGTAGGACAGTATATTATTTACAAATGATGCTAGTGATTCAGGATAGAGGCTTTTTTCTGAAATCAGTACAAGAAGAGCTCCCAACTGTATTACATTGTAGTTTCTGCTATCTATAATACGGCAGATTTCCTTGAAGTCGGTATCTGTCAATGAAATATTGTCCTGTAATTTTTTCAGATATTTCTGTAAGTCTTCTTTCTTCTCCTCTGCTTCCACTTCTCTGTCCGTAGGAGAAACAGCTATAAAATTCTTTATAATTCTTTTACCGTATTCTGTAAAAAAGGACTCAGGGTGGAACTGTATACCGTAAATATTTTTACTTCTGTGTTTCAGTGCCATTATTATTCCGTCATCTGATCTGGCGGTTATTATCAAATCTTCGGGCAGTCCTTCCTCATTAACATATAAGGAATGGTAACGCATGACTGAAAACTCGTGAGGAAGATTTTTAAATAGGGGAGAATTCTCACAGGTTATACTTATTTTAGATGTTTTACCATGGAGAGGGTTTTCTAGCCTCTTTATTTCCCCGCCATAGACATGGGCGATAGCCTGATGTCCCAGACATATACCCAGGATAGGAATATCGTCAATATTCTGAAGTATATCGAGGCAGATTCCGCTGTCTTTAGGGTGTTTAGGGCCTGGCGAGAGTACTATCCTACTGGGTTTTAATTTCCTGATTTCTTCCAGGGTTATCCTGTTATTACGGACAGTCATAACCTTTTCATCTGTAATTTCTTTCAAGTACTGTTCTACGTTAAATACGAAGGAATCGTAATTATCTATTATTAATATCATATGAATGTCTTCTCCTTTATTCTGTTTTTTCTACTTTTACGGTTTTCTTTTTGACAAAGGAACTGGAGTTCCGATAGAATTTTTTTCAAAAATATTTAATATAGATGCCCTTTTATGGCATATTTCATTATATTCAGTTTCTTTTACAGAATCATATACAATTCCTGCTCCAGACTGTATAAATACATTCTTTACACTATCTTTATTCTTATTATGGAAAAAAGCAGTCCTTATTATAATGGCAATCTGCATATCTCCATTATAGTGGAGGAATCCTATCCCCCCCCCGTAAATGTTTCTCTTAAAGGTTTCAAGTTCTGCAATAATTTCCATAGCCCTTATTTTGGGAGCACCACTTAAAGTTCCGGCGGGAAAAGCGGAGGAAAGGATATCAAAGATTGTCGAATCCTTTCTTTTTTTGCCGTATACTTCTGTTACAATATGCATGACATGCTGATAATGTTTTATATGCATAAGATTTTTTACCAGTACGGAACCCGTTTCAGAAAATTTTCCGATGTCATTCCGTGCAAGGTCAACTAGCATCCTATGTTCTGCACATTCTTTAGGGTCATTTAATAAATCTTTTGCCAGAAATTCATCTTCATTTGCATCTTTTCCACGAGGTCTTGTACCTGCAATAGGTGCAATATAAATATTGTCAGAAAATATATCCACAAGTATCTCAGGGCTGGATCCTACCACATCTCCATATTCTGTAGGGAAATGGAACATATATGGGGAAGGATTTGCAGCAGAGAGTTCCCTGTAGAAGTCCAGGGAGTCCATGTCTGTTTCAAGGCACAGCTGTTCACTTAGTACTACTTGGAAGACATCTCCGGCACGGATATATTCCTTTGCTTTTTCCACCATATTGTAAAAATGTCTCCTTTCCTCTTCAAGATCAGTATTTATATGATAGAAGGTCTTATCCTTATTACTATTGCTGAGGATATCTTCTTTTTTAGTAAGGTCCATTTCATTTTCAAGCAAGGGGGAGTATTTTTTCTCATCCCCGTAGAAGGAGAATTCCTTACTTATCTTAGAATAATGAAGATAAGCCTTTGCGTCTGCAAGTATAAATTCTGGAAAAGAAAACTGTTTATTGGATGCTTTATCTATTTTTTCAAAAAAATGTACAGTTTCATATGAAAAGACTCCAAACAGCCCTGCAAAAGGGGCATTCTTTATGGATTTTTTCAGATTATAGAACTGTTCGAGACTCTTGTAGCTATATTCATATGAATCAATATAGCTACAGTCTATTCCAATGATTACCTGCCTTGAATCTTCTGCAAGATATGAATTTCTGAATTTTTCCCTGATGAGGGAGTAATAGTAAACCGGTTCCCTTAATAACATAATGTCCTCCTAGTATTTAAGTCTGTATAATTTTATAAAAAAATCCCTATTATCTGATTACCTGCACCAAATAATAGAGACCTGAAATTCTGCAATTAAGAAAGGCACTGGATGAAATAACACCAATGCCTTTATAGTAGTTATGTATATTTATCTAGTATAAATTATAATAAAAGCTCTAAACTGATGGTGAAAATATTAAATTGTATATAATTTTTTCCACCAAAGCCAATTAAGATTTTTCATTATAATTCCTCCTAAATTTTCTGATTTATTTTATAGAACAAGTATACTATAATTTTATATATTTGTAAAATATAATTTTTTATATAATAGGTATTAATGTTATATATAATACTGTTAAAAAAATTTTTAGATATATATACACTATATGTATAACCATAGCAAAAATAAATTTTAAAAATAAAGCTTACTGGAAAAAATCTATGATATATTGTATAATAAAAAATATTTTAAAAAATGGAGGTATTAAAGTGGTAAAAGAAACAGGAAATGGAAAAGCCAAAAAAGTTACAAGACCAAAGCTGTCATTTACTCTTTTAGGATGGGCAGCTATTATTTTTGGTATATTAGAAGTTTATGGGATGATGTCGGAATATTTTAGAGGTATCAGTCTTGGAAGAATAAAGGCGGCAGGGATGATAATTATTCCTATAATTACAATACTACTTTCTCTTGTATTTGTAGGAGCTGGAGTATACTTATTAAAAATAATTAAAAATGTATATTTCTATGATGACGGTTTTATATACGGGAAAAATACTGAAAAGAACCTATATAAGGACTTACATTATTTTTTTGTTCCAGGTCTGAATGTGAATACATTTCAGTCAATATTTTATCAGACAGCAGATGGCGAGTATAATATTATTAGTGGAAATTTTTATCGTGCAAAAGGATTTAGTCAGTTTCAGGAAGATGTAGTAAAAGTGACATATCCCTCTGCTATGGAAAAAATAAATAGTGGTGAAGCAGAAGAGTTTTCCTTTCTGTCACCAAGGAAGAATCTTTTGGCACTAGGGAGAAAAAAGATATCGGAAAAGGCAAAAAAATTAATAAATGAAGCGGATAAGATAAAGATAACAAAGGAGTATATAGCTATAGCAGATGAGATTTACAGATGGGATCAGCATAGAATAAGTGCAAAATATGGAAACATAATTGTAAATGGATTGAACGGAGAAAAAATAGCAAGGCTTCCAAGGCTCAGGGTAGACAGGCCAAATCTCCTTGAAGCATTGGTAGGAACTTTCAACAGAAACTAAAATGAAAGAAGGAAAAACAGGTGAAGTATATAGATGACAAAGAAAGACAGGAGAAGGAAACTGATATTCAGGCAATAGGTATTGGAATCCTTTACGGAATTGCAGGACAATTACTGGTAATAACAACTTATGCACTTATAGCAATGACTGATAGCTACCATCCTATATTTACATTATTGATAGTTGTTGGACCGGCATTTGGATATATGCTTGCTGTGGACAGGATAAAAAATACTAAGAAAGAAAAAAAGGAAGAAATAGAAGGAACAGGTAGAAAAAAAAGTAAATTTTATACACCTCAGTTTGGAGACATGATTACATCTTTTGAATTTACAGTAGGAGGGGTATTTACAGCAGTCTCTGCCTTTATAGGAGTATACATTGCAGAAGTACTTGCTTTTACTTTTTATGTACTTAAGACGGAACTTCCTCCAAAGCCTTCCTTTTCGGACGTATTTGAATATGGATTTAATAATGCCCTCCAGATAGAGGGAAGCTCTTCCTATATAATATGGGGATGGATTGGTATAGTAGTAT
>CAYYAV010000057.1:0-9079 GCA_964469865.1 uncultured Fusobacteriales bacterium
CTACCCATAATACAACGGAAATATTAAAGATATTGAGGAATAATAACGTAAAGGCCACATTTTTTGTAATAGGACAGAATGCAGATATGTATAAGCAGATTGTAGATGAAGGGCATGCGATAGCCATTCATACTTATACACATAATTATAATGAAGTATACTCTTCCACGGAGAACTTCTTTAAAGATCTTTATAGATTAAGGGATGCAATCAAGGAAAAAACAGGAGTGGATCCTAAGGTGACAAGGTTTCCCGGAGGTTCAAGTACTACAAGGGCATCAAAAGCATTAAAGGCAGATATAATAAAAAGACTTACCAAAGAGGGATATGTCTACCAGGACTGGAACTGCGACAGTACAGATGCTTCGGGAAACAGGGTTCCTGTAGAAACCCTCGTAAGGAAGAGCACATGTGATGTGAGGGAAGTAAACCTTCTAATGCATGACAGCTATGCAAAGGGAACTACTGTCCAGGCATTACAGCAGATAATCGATAATTATAAGTCAAAGGGTTACCTGTTTGAAACATTGACAGTAGATAGTCCGAGATTCCAGCATGTGAAGCAGCCTGAAAAAGTCGATTAAACAAAAACTAAGATTAGTCTAAGAAGTAAAAAACATAAGTTATGTTATAATGTCGTACTCATAAAATTATGATAGTTATGGAGGAAATAATGAGAAAGATATTAATAATTATAACAATAACAGTTTTTTCGCTTTTAATCTATGGAATGAATGAGACAAAAAAAGATGTGGAAAAACCGGAAATAGGTTTGGATAAGAAATCAGGAAAGGCAGAAATTACCAAAAAGGCTGAAAAAGAAACTGAAGAAATAGTCATTTCACTTCCTGAAAACAAAAATCCGGAAGAAAAAACTGAAATAGAAGATTTAAAGGTATATCAGACAGGAATAGCTTCTTTTTATGGTGGTAAGTGGCATGGGAGAAAAACGGCAAATGGAGAAATATTTGATACATATTCATTGACAGCAGCTCATAAGACACTGCCTTTTAATACAAAAGTCAAAGTGACAAACCTGAATAACGGGAAATCTGTCATAGTCAGAATAAATAACAGAGGGCCTTATGCAAAAGGTAGAGTTATTGATTTGAGTACAGCGGCATTTTCTGCAATCGAAAGTACAAATAAAGGAATTACAAGAGTACAATTACAGATAGTAAAATAAAATTGAAATTTGAGAATTGGAGGAAAGTAATGAAAAAAATATTAACTGTACTGGTGATGCTGATAATGTCCTTTTCTATGATAGCAGCAACAAAGAAGACAACTGTGAAGAAAACATCAGGAACAAAGAAGACAGTCTCATCAAAAGTATATCAGACAGGAACAGCTTCTTTTTATGGGGGAAAATGGCATGGGAAAAAACTGCTAACGGAGAAATTTTTAATACATATTCTCTAACAGCAGCTCACAAGACATTACCTTTTAATACTAGAGTAAGGGTTACTAATCTGAATAACGGAAAATCGGTGATAGTCAGAATAAATAACAGAGGTCCGTATATAAAGGGAAGGATAATAGATCTTAGTACAGCAGCATTTACAGCTATAGAAAGCAAGAATAAGGGGATAGCAAGAGTTAAACTGGAAATAGTTAAATAAAACAGATAAGGCAACGATATTTTTGGAAAGGTGGAGTATAAGGTGTTAAAAGGAAAAGTAGCATTAGTAACAGGTGGAGCAAGAGGAATAGGAAAGGAGATAGTTCTTAAATTCGCTGAAAACGGAGCAACAGTAATTTCGGGGGATCTGATAGATGCGGATTATAGCCATGCCAATGTATCTCATATAAAGTTAAATGTAACTGACAGGGAAAATATAAAGGAAGTTGCAAAGGAACTGAAGGAAAAATATGGGAAGATTGATATTCTTGTCAATAATGCAGGAATAACTAGAGATTCCTTATTACAGAGAATGAAAGAGACAGACTGGGATTTAGTTGTAGATATTAATCTGAAAGGTGTCTATAATGTAATGCAGGGACTGGTTTCCCTACTTCTTAAAAGTGAAGGGGCGAGTGTCATAAATATGGCTTCAGTAGTAGGGCTTGACGGGAATATGGGGCAGACTAACTATGCGGCTACAAAAGGTGGAGTAATAGCCATGACAAAGACATGGGCAAAAGAATTCGGAAGAAAGAAACTGAGGTCAAATGCTATAGCTCCAGGATTTATAAAAACTGATATGACACATGTCCTACCTGAAGAAATAGTTGAAAAAGTACTGGATAATACACCTCTTCAGTCAATGGGAGATGCACAGGATGTCGCAAATGCAGCATTGTTTCTTGCCAGTGATATGTCTAAATTTGTGACAGGACAGGTTGTAAGAGTTGATGGAGGATTGAACCTATAATTTATGTCAGCCGGAAAAAATAAGATATATGCTTACTGTATTCTCGGAAAAGACGGAGATATAGTTAAAAGTGGAACAACTTATATATGGGATGAATGTCAGGGCATGGTTAAGGGTAAGAGGGCAAGATACAAGTCTTTCAGAAGTGAAAAGGAAGCGAATGAATGGCTAAAAAGCGGTGCTGAATATGAATCGAGGGAAAAAAAGGAAGAAAAACTCCTTAAGATGTCAGCTGAACTTGAGCGGGATGCTATATATTTTGATGCAGGGACAGGACGTGGAAATGGTGTTGAAGTCAGACTTACGGATTTTAGCGGGAAATCTCTCCTTTATAGGATAATGAATAGCTCAAAACTGAATGAATTTGGAAATTATTATCTTTCAGGAGGAAGAACGAATAACTTTGGAGAACTTACAGGGCTTTTTGCAGCTATAAGATATGCATTGAAATATAATATACATACTATCTGTGGAGACAGTGCCCTTGTAATAGATTACTGGTCTAAAGGAAGGTACAACAGGGAAAATCTGGAAGAGGACACACTGGATCTGATCAGGAAAGTAACAGATATGAGAAAAGAATTTGAAAATCGAAATGGAATTATAAAAAAAATATCAGGTGATGTAAATCCGGCAGATATCGGATTTCATAAATGATATAAAAATTTATAAACTGGAGGAAAAATGAAAAAATTATTATTAATCTTATTGACATTATGCACAGTATTTACAACAGGACTTGCTGCAAAAAAGATTACCAGCAGGACATATGATGGAGAGTATGTGAAGGCATTCAATACTTTTACTTACAAAAAGGATAACCTGATTTTTCCTGATAAAATTTTGAGCTATACTTTACAGGATGATTCTAACCTTCTGGATCAGATTTACAGCTTTATGAGTTCAGATTATGGAGTTACTGAAGATCAGACGATAGGACTTAAAGTGGTTGGAAGAGTGATTAACGGAGTACTGGTAGTGGACAAGATAGAAAATTACAGGATTCCTGAAGAGAATCTCAGGGCAAGGGAAAATGCTGCACTGTCTGGGCAGTAATTTACATAAAATGAAATGAGGGATCAGGATATTAAGTATATAATAATCTAAAAAAAGGGGCAGCGCTTTTGGCGGAAGTCCCTTTTAAAGTTAAGGAAAGTATGATATAATTTGAAGATAAAAGTATTTTAAATTATATATTAATAATCAAAGGAGAATATAAATTGGAAAAAAGAGCAACAGTTATAACTTACGGATGTCAGATGAATGTAAATGAAAGTGCCAAAATGAAACAGATGCTACAGACAATGGGTTATAACATAACAGAAGATATAACAGAATCAGATCTGGTTCTTTTAAATACATGTACTGTCAGAGAAGGGGCAGCTTCAAAAGTATACAGTAAATTGAGTAATCTGAGGCATTTGAAAGAAAAGAAACAAGGAAAGATGATCATAGGAGTAACAGGCTGCCTTGCCCAGGAAGTAAGGGATGACTTTATAAAGAAAACCCCGTATGTAGACCTTGTGCTGGGAAATCAGAATATAGGAAGAATTCCCGATCTTATTGAAAGAATAGAAAAAGGTGGAGAAACTCATATAATGGCTGTTGATGACGAGGATGAACTGCCTGAAAGGATTGATGCTGATTTTGGAGATGATATAGTGGCATCTATTTCTATCACATATGGCTGTAATAATTACTGTACATTCTGCATAGTACCTTATGTCAGGGGTATGGAAAGGTCCGTTCCGGTACATGAGGTATTGAAGGATGTAAGACAGTATACGGAAAAAGGGTACAAGGAAATATTGTTCCTGGGGCAGAATGTAAATTCCTACGGAAGCGACCTGGCAGAAGAAAAGGACAATTTTGCCAGGCTTTTAAGAGAAAGTGCAAAGATAGAAGGAGATTTCTGGATAAAATATGTATCTCCGCATCCTAAGGATTTTACAGATGAAGTCATAGATGTTATTGCATCTAATCCTAAAATAGCCAGAATGCTTCATCTTCCTCTTCAGTCCGGTTCAACAAGGATACTGGACGCAATGAACAGGGGATACACAAAGGAAGAGTTCATAACACTGGCAAGGAAAATAAAGGAGAGGATACCTGATATAGGAATTACTACAGACATTATAGTAGGATTTCCAGGAGAAACAGAAGAAGATTTCCAGGATACGATGGATGTGGTAAATCAGGTAGGATTTGAAAATGCATTTATGTTTATGTATTCCATAAGAAGCGGAACTCCTGCTGCCACGATGGATGGACAGGTTACAGAACAGGTTAAGAATGAAAGGCTGCAGCAGCTGATGAGATTACAGAATATGAAAGCCAGAGAAGAGACGGGAAAATATTTGAATCAGACAGTAAGGGTATTAGTAGAAGGACCTAGCAGAAAAAATCCTGAAATGCTTACAGGAAGGACTTCTACTCATAAAATAGCATTATTTAAGAGTAATAGGACTGATCTGAAAGGAAAGTTTGTTGATATTAAGGTATATGATACAAAGACATGGACGTTATATGGGGAGATGATAGAATAATGGCAGATGAAACAAAGATAGAAAAAACAGAAAAAATTAAAAGGCAAATAAGTGAAGAAGAAAGACTGATGCATGAAATATTGGGAATGAAAATAACACCGCTGAAAAAACTGGCTAAAGAATATGAAGTTCCAAATTTTTCAGTTATGACAAAGGCTGACCTGGTTAATGTAGTCATGATGGAAAAGGGAAAAGAACAGGGGAAAATTTACGGTTTCGGAAAGCTGGATATCATGAATGAAGGATTCGGATTCTTAAGGAGTACGTCAGTTGGTCCGGATGTATACATATCAATTTCTCAAATAAAGAGGTTCTTTTTAAGGAATGGTGATATAGTCTTCGGTGAACTGAGAGTTCCTATGGGAAATGAAAAAAACTATGGAATATTAAAAGTTCTGCTCGTAAACGGAGATCTGCCTGAAAAAGCTCTCGAAAGGCCATTTTTTGATGACCTTGTACCATCCTATCCTGATGAGAAGATAAAACTCGGAGAAGGAGAAGTTTCTTCAAGGATAATAGATCTTATATCGCCTATAGGAAAAGGACAGAGAGGTCTTATAGTGGCACCGCCTAAAGCCGGAAAGACCATATTGCTTTCTACACTGGCTAACGATATTATAAAATATAATCCTGAAATAGATGTATGGATACTTCTTATAGATGAAAGACCGGAAGAAGTCACTGATATAAAGGAAAATGTCAAAGATGCGGAAGTATATGCAGCAACCTTTGATGAAGATCCGAGGGTACATACGGAAGTTACAGAAAATGTCCTTGAAATGGCTAAAAGAGAAGTAGAAAAGGGAAAGGACATCCTAATTCTAATGGATAGCCTTACAAGGCTTGCAAGATCATATAATATAACTGTCCCTTCAAGCGGAAAACTTATAACAGGAGGAATTGATCCTAATGCCCTCTATTATCCGAAAAGATTTCTGGGAGCTGCGAGAAACATAAAGAAAGGCGGAAGCCTTACAATAATAGCTACAGCCTTAGTTGAAACAGGAAGCAGGATGGACGAGGTAATATTTGAAGAATTTAAGGGAACAGGAAATATGGAAGTCATATTGAACAGGACTCTGGAACAGTTAAGGATATTTCCGGCAATAGACGTCTTAAAAAGCGGAACAAGGAGGGAAGAGCTGCTGATACCAAAAAAGAGGCTCGAAAAGATATGGAAGCTTAGAAGGGAACTTAGTGAAGAATCTGAAGTTGAAGGAATAAAGAGGCTGAAAGATCTGATAAAAAGATATAAAAATAATGATGAACTGCTGGATAATATATATACATAAAAGAAGTAATAAAAATCAGAAAAGGTAACAGAATTTTAGGGTAAGATGAAATAAAAAAATAATATCGGAACTAATGGCAGTTATAATAAACTGTGAAAGCAGGGGGTGAGGGAAGCAGGAATTTCAATAATCAGCCAACTCCTCATAATACCGGAGTCTGAATACCTTCCAAAAATGAAGGAGAAGATAATCTAAAAAATTCCTTGAAAATAACCTTGAAATATGGTATTATAATTTTAAATGACAAAATTATAAAATATAATAATTTCATTATAGAAAGGAGTCATTATGAAAAAAGATTTACATCCAAAATACGGTTATGTTGTATTTGAAGATACAAGTAATGGAGATAAGTTCTTAGGAAAATCTACAAAGTCATCAAAAGAAACAGTAACTTTTGAAGGACAAGAATATCCTGTAGTCAAAGTTGCTACAAGTTCAACTTCACACCCATTTTATACTGGGAAATCTAAATTTGTCGATGAAACAGGAAGAGTTGACAAGTTCAAGAAGAAATATAATCTATAATTTGAACAGAGTTACTATTATCGATAGTAGTATTCTCTGTTTTTTTTTAAGAAAAATAATATAAATAAGAGAATGGAGTGAGATTATGGCAGTTTACGAATTAAAACATCCTTTAATAGAACATAAGCTTACAAACTTGAGAAATAAGGATACTGATACCAAGCTTTTCAGGGAAAGTTTAAATGAAATCGCAGGACTTATGGTATACGAAGCAACAAAACATCTGACCCTGAAAGAAATTGAAACAGAAACTCCTATACAAAAGACAAAGACTAAAGTACTGGAGGAACCGGTAACATTAGTACCTATATTAAGGGCAGGACTTGGAATGCTTGATGGAATATTACAGCTTTTACCAAATGCCAAAGTGGGGCATTTAGGGGTATATAGGAATGAAGAAACGCTGGAACCGGTATACTATTATGCAAAAATGCCTTCTAATGTAACTGAGAGCCAAGTATTTATTACTGATCCAATGCTTGCTACCGGAGGTTCTATGATATATACTATAGACTATCTGAAAGAAAGAGGGGTAAAAAATATAACAATGCTGTGCATAATAGGTGCTCCAGAAGGAATAAAAAGAGTCATGGCGAAACATCCTGATGTGGATTTATATATTGCTGCAGTTGATGAAGGATTAAATGATAAGGCGTATATCTATCCCGGACTGGGAGATGCCGGTGACAGGATATTCGGAACAAAATAGAACTTTATAAATCTGTCAGGTATTGATAGGATTTGAACAGTGAAAGGGATGAAATGGAAAATATAAAGGAAATTTATCTTGCAGGAGGCTGTTTCTGGGGAGTAGAAGCTTTTTTTAAGAAAGTTCCGGGTGTAATGGAAACAACAGCCGGATATGCCAATGGAAGAACCTTGTCTACAAATTACTATATATTGAAAGAAACTGATCATTCGGAAGCAGTGCATATAAAGTATGACAGGAATCAAGTCAGTCTAGAAACTATTCTTGATTACTACTTTAATATAATTGATCCTACAAGTCTGAATAGACAGGGACATGATATAGGAAGGCAGTATAGGACCGGAATATACTATACGGATTCTGAAGACACTAAAATTATCAGAAATAGAATAACTGAGGAGCAGAAAAAATATAGTGATAAGATTCAAGTAGAAGTGACCTCTTTAAAAAATTATATTCCTGCTGAAGAATATCATCAGGATTATCTGGACAAAAATCCTGGAGGATACTGCCACATAAATATGGCAGAAGCTGTTAAAATAATAAAATAAGGACTGTCTTAGAATTGACTCTGAGACAGTCCTTTTAAGATGAACTACAAGTTTTCTACAGCTTTTTTAAGCTGATTTAGGGCTTTTTCAAGAACCGGTCTCGGACATGCAGTGTTTAGACGCATGAATCCACTGGAACCATGATTAAATACACGGCAGGAATTAAGACCGAGCTTTGCTTTCTTTATGAAGAATTCTTCAAGCTGTTCCTGGTTAAAATTATATTTTTCAGACAGTTTACGGCAATCAAGCCATACAAGGTAAGTTGCTCCAGGTTTATTAGGCTTTATATAGGGAATATTATCTCTGAAGAAATCATTTAAGAAATTGATATTTCCTTCAATATATTCTATAAGCTGTTTCAGATATTCTTCCCCCTCATCAGAGTACGCTGCCATAGTTGCAACCAGATTAAAAGGACTGTTCCTATGGACTTCCAGATCTTTCCAGAATTTGTCAAACCTTCTTTTTTCATGAATATTATTGAATATAATAGTAGCAGACTGTAGTCCTGCCAGATTGAAGGCCTTTCCGGTAGAAGTGCATGTAATGGTATTCTGCCGTATTTCTTCGGATATACTTGCCATAGGGAAGTGTCTTTTATTCCATAAAGTGAGATCTGCATGTATTTCATCCGAAATTATGGGAACTCGGTACCTGATACATAAATCCCCCATTGCCTTAAGTTCCTCATAAGTCCAGACATGTCCGAGAGGATTATGTGGATTACATAATATAAACAGTTTTGGCTGAAGCTTCAGCTTTTCTTCAAAATCATCTAAATCCAGGACAAAATTTCCGTTTTCTTCCTTGAACTTATTTTCAAGGACCGTCCTTTCATTATCTGTGGTAATATCATAAAACTCTGAATAGACAGGGGGCTGTATAAGGATTTTATCCCCTTTTTCGGAAAACAGCCTAATCAATGTTCCGATAGCGGGAACTACGCCTATACTGAAACTGAGTAGCTCCTTCTTCACTTCCCAGCCATATCTCCTTTTTTGCCATCTGATAAAGGAGTCAAAGTATTCGTCAGGTCTGTATACATAACCGAAGATACCGTGATCTGCCTTTTCCT
>CAYYAV010000058.1:0-8808 GCA_964469865.1 uncultured Fusobacteriales bacterium
AAGATATTGTAAGAGATATGATAAATTTTAATTTAAGCGGGATAAATGTTGAAAAATGGGTTATGAATGAAAAAAAGGAAGAACTGCTTAAAAATTTAAGGAATAGAAAAAAATTTAGGGAAATATATAAAGAATATGGAGGAATATTAGAATACAGCACACTGGAATATCTTTTTAAATGGTTGGACAATATGGGAGAAGAAGGATTTCTAGAAAAGCTGGAAACAGGAATATTCCAGCTGAAGAACAGTAATGAACTTATAAGATATAAGACGGAAAAAGTATTTGCAGAATTGAAGGAAGAAGGTAATTTTTCGTTTATTGATTTCTATGTAAAAAATATTGAAAATGAAAGGCAGGAAAAATCAGAATGAAAATAAAGGCGATATTCATGGACTTAGATGGGACACTGCTTAATAGTAGTCATACAGTGTCGGAAATACTGAAGGATAAACTTCAGGAACTACAAAGTAAAGGGGTTAAAGTATTTATTTCTACAGGAAGAAGTTATGTAGCTTCAGAACCTTTCATAAAAGAAATAGGGATAATAGAGCCGGTAATAACTTATAATGGAGCGAGAATTACTGATCCGGTAACCGGCAGTATTATTTATGAGAATTCCATAGAAGCCCGAAATGTAGAGAGACTGATAAGAATTTCCAGGGAGAAGGGGATACATCTAAACCTGTATACAGATGATAAATTATATATAGAAAAGGAAAGCGAGGAAGGGATAGCCTATTCAAATAAGGCAAAGATGCCGTATATTTTACAGGATTTTGATGATTTTATAGGGAATACTTCTACAAAAGGACTGTTTCTGGCTTCAAATGAAAAGCTTAAAAAATTGAAGGAAGAACTGGAAAAAGAAGTGGAAGACATCTATTTTGTATTTTCACAGCCTACATATCTGGAAGTTCTTAATAAAGGCGTAAATAAGGGAAATGCTGTAAAAGAAATGATGAAGAGATATGGACTTTCAGAAGATGAAGTTATGACGTTCGGAGATCAGTGGAATGACTTTCAGATGCTAAGGACAGTAAAATATGGCTATTTAATGGGAAATGCATCAGATGATCTGAAAAAGGAATTTCCTGCTGACAGGATAACCTTATCTAATGATGAAGATGGTATATATCATATAATAAAAGATATTGAAATAGAATAATCAGAAGGATGGTGATGACGGTGGGGAAAATGGCACATTTGAAACTACATACTGAATATTCCCTGCTGGAGGGTGTAGGGAAAATAGAAGAATATATAGCAAGGGCAAAGCTTCTAGGAATAGATACCCTTGCTATTACTGATACTTCAATGTTCGGAGTAATAGAATTCTATAAAAAATGTAAAAAGAACGGAATAAAACCCGTCATAGGGTTGGAAGTCTATTTAGACGGTATAGTTTCTGAAGGAGAATATTCACTTACCCTACTTGCTAAAAATAAAACAGGATACAGGAACCTTTCAAAATTATCTTCCCTGTCCTATAGCAGATTCAACAGGAGAAGGAATAAGATAAAGTATGAAGAGCTCATGGATTATTCAGAAGGTCTGTTTATACTGTCAGGAGGAATATACAGTGAAGTGATAAGAGGTCTGGCAAAATATAACTATCCTGAAGTCAGTAAAATAGTGAAAAAATTTAAGGAGGATTTTAAAGATAATTTCTATCTGGAGATTCCCGCAGTAAAAAGATTGGAAAATGTAAGGAATTCTATGGCTGAATTGGCTGAGGAACTTAAGATTGGATACATTTTTGCAAATGATGTATATTATCCTAATAATGGAGAGGCGATATTACAGAAGATACTGTCATCTATAAAGGAAGGTAACAGGTTGGAATCTGAACATCAGGAAATACTATATGATGACCTTTATCTGAAATCCTACAATCAGATGAAGGAAAGCTTTTCTGGATTTGATGATATTTTTTTTGAAACGGGATTGAAAAATATATACGAGATAGTCCATAAATGTAATGTTGATTTTGAATTCGGGAAATTTAAATTTCCCAAATATAACCTTCCAGAAGGAATAACAGAAAAAGAATATCTTAAAAAGCTTGTATATGAAGGAATTTCTAAAAAATATTTAAATAAATCTATAAAAATCGATGATGTAGACGAAGAGGAAATAAGAGAAAACCTGAAAAAAAGGAAATTGGGAAATATTGAAGAAAGGGTCAGATACGAGCTGGATATTATAAATAATATGGGGTATAATGGGTATTTTATCATTGTATGGGATTTTATAAAATTTGCCAGGGAAAATGGAATATATGTCGGTCCGGGAAGAGGTTCAGCAGCGGGAAGCATTGTATCCTATGCTCTCAATATTACTGAAATAGATCCTATGAAATATAACCTTATTTTTGAAAGATTCCTTAATCCTGAAAGGATATCCATGCCTGATATAGATATAGATTTTGATCAGGAACAGCGGGAAAAGGTGATAAACTACGTGCTAAAAAAGTATGGAAAGGAACATGTGGCACATATAATAACTTTTGGAACATTGAAAGCAAGGGCAGCAATAAGGGATGTGGGAAGAGTTCTGAATATAGATCTGAGAAAAGTTGACAGGGCTGCAAAGATGGTACCTTTCAATATGGAACTGACAGATGCCTTGGAGGATATCGGGACATTAAAAGCTCTTTATAATGAAGATGATGAAATAAAAAAAATGATAGATTATTCATTGAGGGTAGAAGGAAGGGTGAGGCATGCTTCAGTACATGCTGCAGGTCTTGTGATATCTAAAGAAGAACTTGATGAAGAGATACCTTTGTATTCTGACGGGAAGACATCGATGGTTTCTACCCAGTATCAGATGAAGGAACTCGAGGATCTCGGGATACTGAAAATAGATTTCCTGGGACTAAAAAACCTTACAGTCCTACGGAAGACCATAGAAAATATAGAAAATACGAAGAGAAGAAAGCTGGAACTGAAAGAAATAAGCTTAGATGACAAAAAAACCTATAAACTGATGACAGCAGGAGATACACTAGGAGTGTTTCAATGTGAATCTTTAGGTATAAGAAGACTCATGAAAAAAATGAAAATAGAGAGATTTGAAGATATAACTGCACTTCTGGCTCTTTATCGTCCAGGACCATTAAGAAGCGGAATGGTTGACGATTTTATAGCTTCTAAAAATACAAGTGCCAAAATAAAATATCCCGATGAATCCCTTAAGGATGTATTGGAGGAAACTTACGGAGTTATCCTATATCAGGAACAGGTGATGAAAATAGTAAATAAAATGGCAGGTTATTCTCTTGGTGAAGCAGATGAATTAAGACGTGCTATAGGAAAGAAGATTCCTGAAATAATAGAACAGAACAGAGGTAAATTTGTCACAAAAGCTGTAAATAGAGGAGTTTCTGAAAAAAAAGCTAATGAAATATATGATCTGGTAGACAAGTTTGCCGGATACGGATTCAATAAATCTCATTCAGCAGCTTATGCTCTTATTGCATATTGGACTGCATACTTTAAGGCGAACTACACTACAGAATTTTTTGCTGCAATAATGTCTACGGAAATGTATAATATAGACAGGCTTTCGGTATTTATAAATGAAGCAAGGGAAAAAGGGATAGAAATTCTTGTCCCTGATGTAAATCTGTCCGGTCATGAATTTATAGTAGAAAATAGGGGAATAAGATTTGGAATGGCTGCAGTTAAGGGGATAGGTGTCAATTTTGTAGAAGAGATAATAGAAGAAAGACAGAGTCCTTTTACAAGTTATAATGACTTTGTCTATAGAATGAAGCAAAGGGGACTGAATAGGAAATACCTGGAATCGCTCATATTTTCAGGAAGCCTGGATAGCCTTGATGGAAATAGGAAAGAAAAGTTTCAGTCAATAGATAAGGTTATGGAATGGAGTCAGAAAAAATATGAATCTGAAGAAGATCTTCAGATGATACTGTTTGGAGGGAAAAGTCAAAGAATAGGAGAATTTTATCTTGAAAAAGAAGAAGAGTATACACAGGGGACTTTACTGAAGAATGAAAAGGAGTACCTGGGAATATATGTATCAAATCATCCGCTAAATTCCAAGAAAAAGCTGCTGGAAATAACAGACCATACAAAAATATCTGAACTTGATGACTGGAGAAACAGGAATAAGATAGGAAGGTTTAATAAGATAAGACTGATTGGGATTATAAAAAATGTAAATAAGGTAGTTACTAAGAATTCCAGAGAACCCATGGCAAGATTTGAATTGGAAGATTTTACCGGAACAGTTGAAATAGTATGCTTTCCGAGAGAGTTTGTGAAATTCGGATATAAGATATATGAAGAAGGAATTGTAATTGTAGAGGGCCGTTTGAATCAGGAAGGGAATAGATATTCCATAGTTTTAAGTCATATAAACAGTGTAGATGAACTGGAAGAAAATATAGAGCTCAAACTGTATATACTGATAGACAATGAAAGCCGGGAATATGTAAGTAGCCTAAAGGAACTCATTATGAAAAACAGTGGAAGAAACAGGGTATATCTTGCTATGAATACAAAGGGTAAGCAGGAACTGATAAAATTAAATAAGAGATATAATGTCAGTCTGTCTAAAGTTTTTATGCGTGAACTGATAAAAATAGTAGGTCTAAAAAAAATAAGATTACGTTAAGATTGAAAAAAAACATCTGATATGGTAAAATATATAGAAATAGTTTGAAGACTCATAATATAGGAGGATATATGGAGCTCAAGGATATAAAAGAGTTAATGAGGATTCTGAAAAAGGAAGAAATGGCTGAGCTGAAAGTAAGATATGGGAAGATAAGGCTGACTCTGACAAATTCGGAACCGGTTAAGGCAGAATCAAAAATTAAGATAAGGGAAGTAGTAAAGGAAGTAGAAAATATAGCTAAAGAAGAAATTGTAAAATCTCAAAATGTAGGAACAATAAAGCTTTCTAAAATTGAAAAGGGGATGGAAGTCTCAAAAGGGATGATACTTGGAAGGATAAATACTATCGGAGTGGATACTGATGTAAAAGCTCCTATTAAAGGTATTTTAAAGGAAATATTAGTTTCAGATCAGTCTTCTGTAGATTTTGCAAAGCCTTTATTCATAATAGAAGTATTGTAATCTGAAAAAGCCTAGTTGAAGAAATTAAAAATGGGAGGAACAATGTTTAAGAAGATATTGATAGCGAATAGAGGAGAAATAGCTGTGAGAATAATAAGGGCAGCAAGAGAGTTAGGAATAGAGACAGTTGCAGTGTATTCAGAAGCAGATGTCGAGTCACTGCATGTCAGTCTGGCTGATGAGGCAGTGTGTATAGGACCTGCAAGTAGTTCAGATTCCTATCTCAAGATACCTAATATAATAGCAGCTGCACAGACTACAGGAGCAGAAGCGATACATCCTGGATACGGATTTCTGGCTGAAAATGCCTCCTTTGCTAAAATATGTGCACAGAATGACATAGTTTTCATAGGACCTAAACCTGAACTGATAAATATGATGGGAGATAAAGCGACAGCAAGGGAGACAGCTATAAAAAATAAAGTTCCTATAACAAAAGGATCAGATGGAATAGTTCCTGATATTGACGAAGCTAAAAATATTGCCAAATGGATAACATATCCCGTCATGATAAAGGCTACCGCAGGAGGTGGCGGAAAAGGAATGAGAATAGCCCATAATGAGAAAGAACTTATAGAAAACTTTACTGCAGCTCAAAATGAGGCTAAGGCAGCATTCGGGAATCCAGATGTATACATAGAGAAATATGTTGAAGAGCCGAGACATGTAGAAATTCAGGTTATAGGAGATAAATTTGGGAATGTAGTCCATCTGGGAGAAAGGGACTGTTCTATCCAGAGAAGGCATCAAAAATTAGTAGAAGAAGCACCTTCAGCAGGAATAGACGATAAAACAAGGGATAAAATGGGTAAATTTGCAGCAAAATTAGCTAAAGGAATAGGTTATGACAGTGTAGGAACATTGGAATTCCTGGTTGATAAAAATATGAACTTTTATTTTATGGAAATGAATACAAGGATACAGGTGGAACATACTATAAGTGAAGAGATAACAGGAGTGGATCTTATAAAAGAACAGATAAGGGTGGCTGCAGGAGAGAAACTGACATTTTCGCAGAAAGACATCAATATTTCAGGACATGCTATAGAATGCAGAATAAATGCTGAAGATTCTGAAAACGGATTTTTGCCATCATCAGGAATTCTTGAAGAATACATACCTTCAGGAGGAATAGGTGTTAGAGTGGATTCTCACTCATATCAGAATTATGAAATACCGCCTTATTATGATTCGATGATAGCAAAACTTATTGTAAAAGGGAAGACAAGGGAAGAAGCCATAGAAAGGATGAAAAGAGCTTTAAGGGAATTTATAGTTAAAGGAGTGGATACAACAATTCCTTTTCACTTGAAAGTTCTTGACAATGAAGCGTTTAAGAAGGGAACAATATACACAAACTTTATAGAAACACATTTTAAAGAATCATTGGAAAGATAAAAATCTTAAAAACAGGAGGAATTGATTATGAATGAACTAGGAAATATAAGTATATCATCAGAAGTAGTCTCTACAATAGCTGAAACAGTAATTTCAGAAATAGAAGGAGTGTATGGCCTGGCTGGGACAAGTTCAAAAAATGAAATTGTGAAGTTTTTTCAGAATGTATCTTCGGGATCTTCAAAAGGAATTGAAGTTGAAATAGGTGAAACGGAATGTACTCTTGATTTATATGTTGTAGCAAAATATGGATATAAATTACCGGCTTTAGCAGGAGAAATTCAAAATGCAGTAGTAAAGGCAATAACTGAAATGACTGGTCTGAAAGTCCAGGAAGTTAATGTCTTTATCCAGAAAGTGGTTAAAATAGAAGAAGAAACTGAAGAAATTACAGAAAATATGATAGTTGATGCTACTCCGGTAGTTGAGGAATAGGAGTCATTATGATAGCAATATTAGGTTTTTTAGCCAAGTTATCTGTTATACTGGGATTAGGAGCAGCAGTTTTTACCAGCATATCGGACCTGATGTTAAAGACTAATTATCTGGAACAGCTTGATGCCCTTGTAAACCTTGGTAGTCCAAGGATTAAGATAGTACTGGCTTTAGTGGCAGCAGCTTATCTAGTAATATTTACGCTTTCTTTCATAAACAGGCTTACTAAATATTCGCAGAATAGAAAGGTAAAGAATAAGAGTGGAGAAATTGAAGTAACAATCAAGACAATTAATGAAGTTTCTAAGGATTTCCTTGGCGGCAAGGATATTATCAAGAACAACAAGATAAAGTCTTATCTAAGTGGAAGAGCTGTAATTATTGAAGCAGTTGTGGATACATATAATGTAGATAACTTAAATGAGAAACTGTCTAGAATACAGGAAGAACTTTCAGAGCATGTTTTCAAGGTAACAGGAATAACAGTTAAAAAAAGTAAAGTGAAATTGAAAAAAGTAGCAGGGGAAACCATTATTGAGAAAAAGATAATAAAAGAGCCTGAAACTGTAAACGTCAAAACTGTTGAAACAATACCGGAATATCAGGAAATCGCTGAGCCTGCAGCCAAGACAGTAGAAGAAGTTACAGAGGATACAGAAAGGTCAGAAGGGGACAACCAATGACACGAAGGAAGATCAGGGAAGAAATTTTTAAGCTTCTTTTTGAAAAAGAGCTGATTGATAACAATATTGACAGAAGAATTGAAGAAGTCATTGAAGAAAATGGAATAAAAAAGAGAGAACATATAGAATTTTTAGAATCGTATGTAAAGAATATCATTAAAAATGAAGAATTTTTAGTAAAAAAAATAAAAGAGACTCTTGAAGGATGGACTTATGAGAGGTTGGGTACATTGGAAAGAGTATTGCTAAAAATTGCCTTTTATGAAATATTACTAGAAAAAGTAGGATATGAAATCGCCATAAATGAGGCACTGGAAATATCCAAAATATATGCCTATGATGATACAAAGGATTTCCTGAACGGGATTCTGGCAGGATTAGTTAAAAATAATAGTACAGGAGAATAATAATAGAAGAGCTTTTTTCAGTATAAACTGTGAAAAGCTCTTTTCTGTAATTGGCTGGAACATGAAAGGAGAAAAATTAATGGAACACATAAAAGATAATGAAAGAGAAGAAATTAGACGAAGAGATGAAATTCTGTATATAAGTTATATTGAAAAAATTATAGAACCTGTAAAGATTGATACAGGGGAATTTGAAAAAAACATTGAACAGATGAGCAGCCAAAATATATCTAAGAGAAACTCCCTAAAACCCAACTTAAGAAATAGTATTTTTTTGGGGAAAAATAAAAAGGATGGCAAATTTTATTATTATTTTAAAACAGGAAATAATTTTTTGACAGCTTTCATATTAAATGAAGAAGCCTTTAAAATATTTAATAATAAAGATGAAAAATTTGACACTAAAAGATTGAAATTAACTTCTACTCTAATTGTATTGTATTATAAAAAAATGATAAAGTACTATCATGAAGAAGTAGCTGACCTTGAAATAGAAGATCTGTATAAGGATTTTAATGAAAATAATCTAAATAGGATAGAGAAAATAATAAAGGAATTAACTATATTTTTTACCAAGGTATACTATCATTATCCACTCTATGAAGAAAGGGAAGTTTCAGAATACCTTGAATATCTGATGGAAAAATATAATATTGATGCACAGATAGAGGAATTGGAGAAAAATCTCAATTTAATTAGAGAAATAGGGGTATATCATCTTGAAAGGAAGGAAGAAAAAACAAGAGAAAGATGGAATATTATTTTTGCAGTAATTGG
>CAYYAV010000059.1:0-8793 GCA_964469865.1 uncultured Fusobacteriales bacterium
ACTGTAACAGGGATACTGCATATGGGTCATATGCTGGATCATGCCATACAGGATACAATAATAAGATAGAAAAGGATGAGGGGTTTTGATACGTTATGGATGCCGGGAATGGATCATGCAGGAATTGCAACCCAGAATAAGGTAGAAAGAATGTTGAAGGAACAGGGAACTTCCAAAGAAGAGATAGGAAGGGAAGAATTTCTCAGGAAGACATGGGAATGGAAGGAAAAACACGGAGGACTTATTACCAGACAGTTAAGAAGGCTAGGAGTCTCTCCTGACTGGTCAAGGGAAAGATTTACCATGGATGAAGGGCTTTCAAAGGCTGTAAAGGAAGTATTTATTAAACTATATAATGACGGACTTATATATAGGGGAGAATACATAGTCAACTGGTGTCCTCATGACAGGACAGCATTGGCTGATGATGAAGTAAACCATATTGAGAAGAATGGAAAAATATGGGAAATAAGGTACCCTGTAAAAGACAGTGATGAAGTACTTGTAATTGCTACTACCAGGCCGGAGACAATGCTGGGTGATACAGGAGTAGCCGTAAATCCCAACGATGACAGGTATAAGCACCTGATAGGGAAAAAAGTCATACTGCCTCTTATGAACAGGGAGATTCCTATAGTTGCAGATGAGTATGTTGATATGGAATTCGGGACAGGAGTAGTTAAGATGACTCCATCCCATGATCCTAATGATTTTGAAGTAGCTAAAAGGACAGGACTTGAATTTCTGAACATATTTACAGAAGATGCCCATGTAAATGAAAATGGTGGGAAATATTGCGGGCTTGAAAGATTTGCAGCTAGAAAGGCCGTCCTTGCAGACCTGGAAGAACAAGGGCTTCTGGCAGGAATAAAGGAACATAGGAACGCAGTAGGGCAATGTTATAGATGTGATACAGTAATAGAACCGAGAGTTTCTACCCAGTGGTTTGTAAAGATGGAACCTCTAGCAAAGAGAGCACTGGAAGTAGTATATGACGGGAAAATCCAGATAACACCTAAAAGGTGGGAAAAAGTCTATTACAACTGGCTTGAAAATATAAGGGACTGGACAATCTCGCGTCAGATATGGTGGGGACACAGAATACCTGCATACTATACAGAAGACGGAACAATATTTGTTGCAAGGAGCTATGAGGAAGCACTGGAACAGGCTAAGGAGAAGTTCGGAAAAGAAGTGACATTGAGGGAAGAGACAGATGTACTTGATACATGGTTTTCATCAGCATTGTGGCCTTTCTCAACAATGGGTTGGCCGGAAAAGACAGCAGACCTTGAGAAATTCTTCCCGACAAATGCTCTTGTAACCGGGGCTGACATATTATTTTTCTGGGTGGCAAGAATGATAATGATGAGTCTCTACATAACAGATGAAATTCCTTTTGACTATGTCTATCTGCATGGACTTATAAGAGATGAGCAGGGAAGGAAGATGAGCAAGTCGTTAGGGAATTCTCCGGATCCCCTTAACCTGATAGATAAATATGGGGCAGATGCCATAAGATTCAGTTTCCTCTATAATACATCCCAGGGACAGGATATACATTTTTCTGAGAAGCTTCTGGAAATGGGCTCCGCCTTTGCTAATAAAGTATGGAATGCTTCAAAGTTTGTATTATCTAATTTAGAGGGGATTAATACAGAAGTTTCTATAATTGATCTGGAATTTAAGCTTGAAGACAGGTGGATTCTGTCAAAACTTCAGAAGGCAGCTAAATCAGTAAATGAAAGTATGGACAAATATGAACTTGACAGTGCAGCTAAGACAGCTTATGAATTTTTCAGGGGAGACTTCTGTGACTGGTATCTGGAAATAGCCAAGACAAGGGTATACGGAGTAACAGAAGGTGTGGATAAGACAACTGCCCAATGGGTACTTAGACATGTATTGGACAGCGGTCTGAAGATGCTTCATCCCTTCATGCCTTTTATAACTGAGGAAATATGGCAGAAGCTTGGTATAGAGGAAGATACGATAATGCTTTCTGATTTTCCTGCTGAAGATAAGGCACTGCTTGATATGGAAGCAGAAAGGGAATTTGACTATCTGAAGGAGATAATTACTGCCATAAGAAATATAAGGGGGGAGGCAAATATCTCTCCTGCAAAGAAAATTGAAGTAATTTTCAGGACAGTAGATAATACTGAAAAGGAAATACTCTCTAATAATACAAAAATTCTTGATAAGCTGGCAAATGTGGAAAAATATGAGTTTGTTCCAGATGCAGAAATACCGGATTTAGTAGGGTTCAGGCTAGTAGAGGAAACTGAAATATATGTACCCCTTTCTGATCTCATAGATAAGGATAAGGAAATAGCAAAACTGGAAAAAGATATAGAAAAGACTCAGAGGGAATTGGATAGAGTGTCAGAAAAACTTTCCAATGAAGCATTTATCTCTAAGGCTCCTCAGGCAGTAATAGATAAGGAGAATGCTATAAAGGAGGAACTGGAGATAAAAATATTAAAGTTAAGGGACTCTATCAAATTATACAATTAAATTTCATAAGAGTGTTAAAAAATACAGCCATATCTTAATATGATTTTAAATAGTATCCAGGAGGAAAAATGAAAAAAATAATAATGCTTATATTACTGGCTATAATGATGATGTCGTGCCTTACTGCCGGAGTAAGTGTAGGTACGGGCGGAGTTCACGGAGGAGTAGGAATTTCGTTTTAAGGAAGACAGGATATATCAGGTAATAAGGGATAATAATGATTTTATATAAAAAAGTATAATTTATATAAAAAAGTATAACTAAAAGAAAGAGGTGGATTTATGGGAACAATTTTTTGGGCAGCTTCAACAGCAATATTTGCAATCTTAGAAGCAATAATTCCTGGTCTGGTAACTATATGGATGGCACTGGCAGCCCTTATAGTTACATTACTGGCAATTTTTATAAGTAATCCGTTTGTAGAATTTTTTATCTTTGCTGTCCTATCGCTTATATTTTTACTATTTTCAAGGCCTATACTCCAGAAATATATGGAAAGGAAGAACTCCAGGTTTAACTCAACGATGGTCAACACAGAACTGAAGATAGAAAAAGTTATAAATACTAATAGACAGGTTAAAGAATATGAGGTAAAGTTCAAAGGATCAATATGGACCGGAATAAGTGAGGAACTCTTTAAAACCGGAGATATTGTAAAAATAAAAAGTTTTGAAGGAAATAAAATAGTATTAGGGAAATAATAAAAAAATTTTTAAATTTAAAGGAGGAAATAGAAATGGGAGCATTATTTTTTTTACCATTTATAATAATTTTATTTTCAGTAGCAGCAATAATAATTTTTAAGTCAATTAAAATTGTTCCAGAATCAAGAGTTTATATCATAGAAAGGCTGGGAAAATATAATCAGACACTGGAGTCAGGGTTAAATTTCCTGAATCCGTTTTTTGATAAAGTATCAAGGGTTGTTTCAACGAAGGAGCAGGTAAAGGATTTTCCGCCTCAGCCTGTTATAACAAAGGATAATGCTACAATGCAGATAGATACAGTAGTATATTTCCAGATAACAGATCCCAAACTTTATACATATGGAGTGGAAAGACCTATTGATGCCATAGAGAATCTTACTGCAACAACGCTTAGGAATATAATAGGAGATATGACAGTAGACCAGACTCTTACTTCAAGGGATATCATAAATACAAAGATGAGAACCGAACTGGATGAAGCTACTGATCCTTGGGGAATAAAGGTAAACAGGGTGGAACTGAAAAGCATATTGCCACCAGCTGACATCAGGATAGCCATGGAAAAAGAGATGAAGGCGGAAAGAGAAAAAAGGGCAAATATACTTGAAGCACAGGCGAAAAGGGAATCGGCAATATTAGTGGCAGAAGGAGAAAAACAGGCTGCCATACTAAGGGCAGAAGCTAAAAAGGAACAGGCAATAAGAGAAGCAGAAGGAGAAGCTCAGGCAATTCTTTCAATTCAGAAAGCCAAGGCGGAATCCCTGAAACTGTTGAAGGAAGCTGAACCAAACACTGAAGTATTGTCGTTAAAAGGAATGGAAACTTTTGAAAAAGTAGCTGATGGAAAATCTACAAAGATAATAATACCTAGCAACTTCCAGAATCTGGCAAGTGTTGTAACTGCTTTTGCCGAACTGAATGAAAAAAGCGAAGGAACAAATCAGTAATTGATAAAAAGTTTAATATATGTTAAAATAAATGAAAAAATAAAATAAAAATATAGAATATTATGGAGGAAGATTAATGAGAAAAATAATTGTAGCCGGAAACTGGAAAATGAACAAGACTACAAAAGAAGCTGCACAGTTCTTCACAGAATTTAAACCTTTGGTGGCAGATGTGAAAAATGCTGAAATAGTTATAGGGGCACCATTTACAGCTTTGGAAACAGCAGTAAGGGAAACAGCAGGGACTAATATCAAGATAGCGGCAGAAAATGTAAATGCCAATGACAGTGGGGCTTATACAGGAGAAATCTCACCAGTTATGCTTAAGGATCTTGGAGTAGAATATGTTATTTTAGGACATTCTGAAAGAAGAGAATACTATGGAGAATGTGATAAGATAGTTAATGAAAAAGTAAAGGCTGTATTAAAACATGGATTAAAACCTATCCTGTGTGTGGGAGAAAAACTTGAGGAAAGGGAAAACGGAACAACTGAAGCAGTGGTTAAGGAACAGACTGTAGGAGGTTTGAAGGATGTAAGTGCTGCTGATATGGCAAATGTTGTAATAGCGTATGAGCCGGTATGGGCAATTGGTACGGGTAAAACTGCAACTCCTGAACAGGCACAGGAAGTGCACGCCTTCATAAGAAACCTGTTAAAAGAATTATATGGTACGGAAGTTGCTGAAAATGTAACTATTCAGTATGGCGGATCGATGAATGACGCTAATGCGGCTGAACTGATAGCACAAAAAGATATAGATGGCGGATTAGTAGGAGGAGCAAGCTTAATTCCTGAAAAATTCACAGTAATTGTGAAAGCAGGGGATGCCCAGTAATATATGGATATAGAGATTCCTATCTACAAATAATTAGGAGGATTAATGTTAGAGAATTTTTTAGTAGTAATTCTAGTTATATTGGCGGTAATTATGATAACAGTAATTCTATTGCAGCCTGACAGGAGCCAGGGACTAGCTAAGAATGCCAATGTACTAGATGAAGAAAAAGAGGGAATTGAAAAGTTTACTGAATGGGTGGCTGCAGCTTTTCTAATAACGGCAGTAATATTTCAGATAATAAGGTAAGAATGACTTTTTAAGGACTCAGTTCAATAATATAAGGCTGTTTCAAAGCTGAAAATCAGGGTTTTAACCAAATAAAGATTTCCAGTTCTGAAATAGCCTGTTTTTTTTAATAACTGATTTTTAAAATGAATCTGATAAAACAGAAAATATGAAAGAGGGAGAAATGGAAATAAGATTTTATGGACTAGGCTCAAACCTGAAAGAGATTTTGTATGATGAATTTAGTAAAAATAAAGAAATCTGGTATATATTTGAAAATCCAGCTACATATTATGA
Source organism: uncultured Fusobacteriales bacterium (assembly GCA_964469865.1). GTDB lineage: Bacteria > Fusobacteriota > Fusobacteriia > Fusobacteriales > Leptotrichiaceae > JAGOWQ01. The sequence continues at coordinate 5,535 of CAYYAV010000059.1, forward strand.
GATTAAGAGGGAGTATTTTAAAGATAATAACAATCTGTTTTATAATTTCATCCTGCTAAGAGAAACGGATTTTTATGAAAGGCTTCTTGAAACCGATAAGATTGTAATAAGAGAAGAAAAGCAGGCTGTCCTTTTTTATAACGCATTAACTGAAAAAATAAGGAAGGAATTAAAGATAGGAAATTATTATGATATAATAGATCTGGCATATAATTTTTACAATCTCTTTTCTGAACTCCAAGAGTATAAGATTAATATAGATGGTATAAAAACCGAAGAATGGCAGAAAGAGATTTTTGAAAATCTTCTGGAAATTAATAGGCTGATTGAAAAGGAGGTACAGAAAAAAGGGATTATACTTCCTTATATGCTCAGAAAGGTTGAAAACATTTCTCAGACTTTTTTAAGAAAATATAAAAAAATATGTTTTATAAATAAGGTAAGTTTTACTCCTTTTGAGAAAGATATCCTTGAGTTAATCGAAAAAAAGGGAATAAAAGTTGAAAATATACTTCAGCTTGATGAAGATGATTTTGACAGACAGAAACTGGAAATAAGAAATACATTCGGACTCCCTGAAAGAGATTTCTTTATGGAAAAGAATATAAATATTGAAATACATCAGTTCAATAATAAATTTACACAGTTAATAGGAATGGTAAAAAGGCTTGAAAAGGGAAGGGAGAAAGAATACAGTCAATATAAAATATACGATATACAGGATATAGACCACAGAACAGGAAAAGATTATCAGCTTTTAAACCAGAACAGGATAGCATATAACTTGGAAAAAACAATGCAGGATACAAAAATTTATAAAGTTCTGGATATTATATGTAGCATACTAGGGAATGCAGAAATTAAAAATGGGACTGATAATAGGAAGAAACTGATTTTCAAGGTAAAGGACCTTTATAGTGGATTTAAGTATGAAGAATTCCTGGATATATTTAATCTCAAAAGAGCATATCCTAAATTTCAGTCAATAGTACAGAATAACTATAAATATATTTCAAGAGATATGCTGGATAAACTGGATGAAGGCAATCCGGATTCAGGAAAGCAGGAAGACATGGATAACGGTCTTGCCTCATTTCTTGATGAACTTGAAAAAATATATAAGATTGATAACATGACTGATTATGGGAAATATCTGAGTGAATTATTTGAAAGGCAGAAAAAGGTAGAAGATGATATAAGAAATAAATATTTTGAAGCACTGTCAGAAATGACTGTCCTGGAAGATTTTTCTTTTGACGGTCTATGGAAAGATTTTTTTAAGGAAAATATATCTGCAAACCTTCTGAAAATGTTTCTGAAGTATTTAGATAAAAAGGTAGTCAGCCTTGATCTGGAACAGGGAGATGAACAGGAAGGAGAAAGATATATAATAAATACCTTTTCTGCTATATCCGATATTCAGAAAGAAAATATGATGTTCCTGAATTTTCAGGGGACTTTTCCCGGGATAAAGATAAATAATTACCTTTTTTCTAAAATACAGAGGATGGATATGGGACTTCCTGTAAATGAAAATAGGAGACAGATAGATATATTCAAATTTCTGAATAACATTTTTGGAGCACGTAATGTATATCTGTCATATGTAAAAAATAACGATGAAAATATGGACTGTGCAGGAATCATTGAAGAAATAAAACTAAAATATGGAATAAGTCAGGAAACTGAAAGTGTACAAGGAGAAATAGACGAGGAGGAGGAACTGGCCTTTATAAAGAAATATTTTACTCCTGAAGGTCAGAAATGGGAGAAGAAGAACATAGGGGCTTTTATCCAGTCAAAACTGCTAAAGGATAAAAAGAAGATAAAAGAAGAAAAACTGAGATTAGGGTATTACAGCTTTGAAAATCTGAAAGACTTTGAATATGGATATTACCTGGAAAAAATGATAGGAAATACTGAAGTAGAAGAAATCGATGATAAGATAGACCCCCTTCTGTTTGGAAATATTATCCATGCAGTTTATGAAAAGATAGTAAAGAATAATAAGGAAGCTATAGAAAATAAAGAGTATTCTGCAGACAGGAAGGAAATAGGAAATATATTGTCCGGTATTCTGACAGCTTTTGAATATAAGATACCTAAAGAATTCATAAAATTTTATAGGGAAGTTTCATTTGATGAAATTGTAAAATCTATAAAGAGATTCTTTGATGCATTAAAAAACGGAGCTATTGAGGAACTGGACGGAATAGAAAGGTTTGAGATATATTCAGAAGAAAAAATAAGGCAGAAACTGGAAAGAGGAATAGGAAATGATATATATGGCAATGTCCTGATAAACGGAGTAATGGATCTGTATATAAAAGCCGGATTAAAGGAAATACTTATAGATTATAAATCAGGGAATCTGGAAGGGGAAAGGCTGGTAAAAGCTCAGGAACAGCTTGACTTTTATTCAATAATTCTTGGAAATGAACATTTAGATAGAAGAAGTAAGTATGTAATAGATACATGGAGTGGAGAAATAAAAAAAGATAGCAGAGGGACTGGAAGCAATAAGAAGGCGCCTTTACCGGAAGATAAAATTGATGAAGTTATAAAAAATTATTTTGAAAGAGAATTTTATGGACTTGGAGAACGTAATAATACTTTTAACCATAAGCTATATAAAGATATAGCAAGAAGGGATGAAGAAGATGCTGAAGACAGAAAATAGAAGAACAGTCTTAAAAGCCAGTGCGGGAACAGGGAAGACATACAGGCTTTCAATGGAATTTATAATAAATCTGATAAAGGGTATAGACTATAAAGATATTGTCGTTATGACTTTTACTAAAAAAGCTACTGCTGAAATAAAGGAAAGGATATATGATTTCCTGTATCAGATAGCTTTTAATAGAGAAAAAGAACTTGAAGAAAATCTGAAAAGTCTCTATAATCTCAGTGACAGCGAAATAGATAAAGAAAAACTTCAGAACATTTATTTTGAAATGATAAAAAATAAGGAAGAGATACGGATCTATACAATAGATGGATTCACAAACAGAATATTTAAGACAGCGATTGCTCCTTCTTTGGGAGTTTACAGCTATGAAACATTGGATGAGGAAGAGGATATGTTCTATGCGGATATTCTTGCCAAGATACTCGATAATGAAGAATATTTTAGAAAATTTGAGTTTATTATAAAGGAAAAAGGGGATAAAAAAAATATAGGGACTTATATAGAATTTATAAAACATCTGATATTCCTTCAGAAAAGCTTTCTTCTTTCACAAAGCTGCATTGATACTGA
>CAYYAV010000060.1:0-8751 GCA_964469865.1 uncultured Fusobacteriales bacterium
CCTATGCAGTATATGACAATGACGGGATAGAAGTTGACCCAGATAATGAGGACAAGGCATTTTTTGTAGAAGATACAGTCCTTTTTATACAGGAATTTGCTAAAAAATGGAGAGAAAACCTGAATTTAAAAGTTATAGGAATAACCGGAAGCAATGGAAAGACAAGTGTAAAGGATATAGTGTATCATTTACTCAAGATAAAATATACAGGAAAAAAGACGGAAGGGAACTATAATAATCATATTGGACTGCCCTTCACTTTGTTGTGTTCCGAGCCAGAAGATGAATTTATCATTCTTGAGATGGGAATGAGCGATTTTAATGAGATAGACCTCCTAGGACGTATATCTTCCCCTGACATTAGTATAATAACTAATATCGGAGAGTCTCATCTCGAATTTCTGAAAACAAAGGAAAATGTATTCAAGGCAAAGACAGAAATAATTCCTCATACAAAAGAAATGCTGATTATAAATGGAGATGATGAATACCTGAAGAATATAGAAAATGCTCAAGTAAATATAGTCAGGGTGCTTAAAAAGAAAGAAAAAGGAATATCTCAAATGGATTCAGATTTCTATTATGGAGATATAGAGTTTGATGAAGAAGGAACAGACTTTTCATTACAGTACCATGATAAAATATGTCAAAATCTAGTAAAAAGAAATTATAGGACCAATATCCTTGGGATTCATAATGTATTAAACCTTGTATTATCTATAGCAGTGGCAAAACAGTTTTCAATAGAGGACAGCCTTATTGAAAAAGCTGTAATGAATATAATTATGACAGATATGAGATTCCAGAAAATAGAAAAGGGGAAAACAATTTATATAAATGATGCGTATAATGCCAGCCCTATGTCCATGAGGAGATCGCTTGAAACATTTTCTGAACTGTATAATGACAGGGAGAAAATTGTTGTTCTCGGAGATATGCTTGAACTTGGGGAGCAGGAAGAGAAATTTCATGAGGATTTGTATGATATCCTGACAGAAACCGTTACAGGGAAGATATATCTTTATGGTCCTAGAATGAGGAGCCTTTATGAAAAGTTGCAGGAGAACAGGAATATAGAAGAACTGAAGAATAAGGAAATAGAATATTTTGCAGATAAGGAAGGAATAAAGAAAGAATTAGGAAAAATAGGTAAAAAGAAAGCGATACTGATTAAAGCATCCCGGGGAATGAAACTTGAAGAAGTAATAGAAGATTAAATAGAGGATAAAGGAGTAGAAAATGTTATATTTATTGCAGTATTTATATATAAATGAATGGGGAATGTTGAGGATATTTAAATCAATAACTATGAGGGCATCTATTGCTTTCGTATTGGCATTTCTGTTTATGATAGTTTTTGGAAAACCTTTTATAGCATGGCTGAAAAAGAAAAAATACGGAGATACTGCAAGAGAAGAAGGACCGCAATCCCATTGGAGCAAATCAGGGACTCCGACTATGGGAGGACTTCTTATAATAGGAGCAATACTTTTTGCAACACTTATTGCAGGAAATTTTACTAATAAATTTATAGTATTCCTGTTTATAATAACAATATTGTTTACAACAATAGGATTCTATGATGACTATCTTAAGCTTACAAAGCATAAGAAAGGTCTTTCAGGAAAGAAAAAAATAATAGGGCAGCTTGTCATAACAGCACTTACTTTTACATTTATATATAAGTTTGGAATAATAAATAAGGAAATAGATTTTTCTATAGTAAACCCTATAATAAAGAACTCCTTCCTATATATCTCTCCAGTATTATTTTTTATTTTTATGACATTTGTAATAATAGGGTCATCAAATGCTGTAAATTTGACAGACGGACTTGACGGACTTGTCAGTGGTCCAATAATAGTAGTAAGTGTCACTCTGCTTATAATCACATATCTGACAGGACATTATGAATATGCAAAATACCTGAACTTATATCATGTCAGGGATGCGGCTGAAATAACGGTTTATCTGGCTTCAGTGATAGGAGCACTGACAGGCTTTCTATGGTTTAATTTTTATCCTGCCCAGGTATTCATGGGTGATACAGGATCCCTTACTTTAGGAGGTATACTGGGAATAATTGTAATATTCTTGAAACAGGAGCTTCTTCTTCCTATAGCAGGATTTGTATTTATTGTTGAAGCATTTTCCGTAATGATACAGGTATGGCATTTTAAAACTTTTGGAAAAAGAGTTTTTAAAATGGCACCGATACACCATCACTTTGAAATGCTGGGAATTCCTGAAACAAAAGTTACGATAAGATTCTGGATAATAACAGTAATGACTTGTCTTCTAACCTTTGTCATATTAAAAGTGAGATGAGAGGGGCATTTAAAAAGAGAGTTTACCGTTTAGTAATATAAGATAATTTACGAAGAATTTAGAAAAGAGGAATTTTATGAAAAGAGCTTTAATATTTGGGGCAGGACTAAGTGGACAGGGAGCTGAAGAGCTGTTAAAAAAAGAGGGCTATACTGTCTATCTGGTTGATGATAGATCCGGAATAACGTCAGAAGAAGGAATGGAAATACTGGACAGACAGGGCTTGGAATTTATAGTTAAAAGTCCAGGTATACCCTGGACGGCAGAACTGCTTGTAAAGGCAAAAAAAAAGGATATAAAGATAATATCTGAAATAGACCTGGCATACAGTTATATGGATAAGAAAACAAAGCTAATATCCTTTACAGGAACAAACGGAAAAACAACTACATGTACAAAAATGTATGAACTTCTTGACTCTATAGGTGAAAAAGCTAGACTTGCCGGAAATTCCGGATTTTCCTTTGCAAAGCTTGTAGCCGACAGGACATATCTTGAGTACATTGTACTTGAGCTGAGCAGCTATCAGCTGGAAAACAATCCTCAGGTACATTCTCATATAGCAGGAATTATAAATCTTACCCCTGATCATCTGGCAAGATATAGTTCAATAGATGACTATTATATCACAAAATTCAATATCTTTGATAATCAGACAGAAGAAGATTTTGCATTAATCAACCTTGATGATGAAGAATTTTTTAGATTATATGAAAAACACGAAAACAGGAACAGGATAAAAGCTAAAAAAGTTTATCTAAGTCAGAAAAAAAGAGGGACAGTCTTTATCCATGAGGGAGATATCTTTATATTAAGAAATTTGAATGGTAGAATAGAAGACTATCCTGATAGAAAAGTGGAGGATATCGCAGAAAAAGTAATTTCTGTGAGAGATTTAAGCCTTAAAGGAAAGCATAACCTTGAAAATATGATGTTTTTAATAGGAGCAGGGAAGATATTGGATATCTCCCTCGAAAAAATGAGAAAATTTCTGAAAGAAACAAAACCCCTTGAACATAGACTTGAAAATTTTTTTGTGAAAGGGAATACGGTTTTTATAAATGATTCTAAGGGAACAAATACAGAATCTACACTGAAAGCTATAGATTCTTTTGAAGATAAGATAATATTGATACTTGGCGGAGATGACAAAAAAGTTCCTAATGACAATCTGATTACAGGAATAAGAGAGAAAGTTGATTTTGTATATCTGATAGGAGAAAATGCCGGTCTGCTGGAAAGCGATATGGAAAAAGTAGGATATAGGAATTATAGGAATCTGGGAACACTGGAAAACGTGCTTAAATATTTAAAGGAAAATGAAGATTTCAATGAACAGAAGACTGTCCTGTTTTCTCCTGCTACTTCAAGTTTCTGCCAGTTCAGGAATTTTGAACATAGGGGACATGTCTTTAAAGAATTAACAGAAAAAATATTAGGTTAATATAAAAAAGGAAAAGAATAAGTCAGGTGAATGAAATTTGAAGAATAAGAAAATATTAGGAACAAGCCTTATGGTAATAATAATAATATTGACAGGTCTAAGTATAGCCATGATAGCAAGTGTGAGTTTTCCCAGAGGACAGAAGGAATATAATAGTAACTATTATTTCCTGAAGAAGCAGATTACATGGTTAATAATAGGAGCAGGAATGTTCATTACAACTTCCAGAATTAAATATGAAAAATATAAAAAAGTATCAGCTCTTATGTATCTTGTAGGAGGAGTACTGCTGATTATGGTACTGATCTTGGGAAAAGAAGTGAACGGTGCAAAGAGATGGCTTTCTATAGGCTCTTTTTTAAGTATACAGCCCTCAGAATTTGCAAAACTCATACTTATACTTGTCCTGTCAGGAGTAATAGACCGCTATAGGAAGATAAAAAACAATAAGATAGGAATGCTTGTCAATATGTTAATTTTAATATTCCTGTATGCTGGACTGGTTCTGGCTGAAAAATCTTTCAGTACGACAGCTCAGATAGGATTAATCGGATTAACTATGCTCTTTGTTTCCGGAGTGAGTATGGGACAGTTTTTTGGAGTTTCCGCTATTATAATAAGTTTAGGTGTAATGAGTATAATTTCAACACCTTACAGGGTACAAAGGATACTCGGTCATAATATGGGAGCTGATGGAGTGTATCAGGCAAAACAGTCATTAATTGCCATAGGGAGTGGAGGACTGTTAGGAAAATTCTATGGTAACGGACTGCAGAAATATTTTTATCTTCCTGAAATACATACGGATTACATTTTCTCAGGATATGCTGAAGAAACTGGATTTATAGGATCGATAATTTTAATAATCTTATATATGGCACTGTTATTAATTATAGCTATAACACTGTTGAAAATAAAGGACATGTATGCTAAATATATACTGACAGGCATATTGGCCATGCTGTCTATCCAAATATTAGGAAATCTCGCTGTTGTTCTGGGAATTATACCTTCAACGGGAATTCCTTTACCGATAATGAGCTATGGGGGGAGTACGACAGTAGTTACATTTGCAGCTATGGGGATAGTTTATAATATAATAAAGGCACTATATATTCAGGAAATAATGGAATCATCAGATGACTTACTTCAATGACTGAAAATAGGTAAAGAATGGAGATTATAATGAAAAAGGTGGTATTTACAACAGGAGGTACAGGAGGGCATATCTATCCTGCTATTTCTATTGCAGATAAAATGAAAGAAAAAAATATAGATATCCTATTTATTGGGACAGAGCATAGGATGGAGAAAGAACTTATCCCAAAGAAAAACTACAGGTTTATTGGTCTTGATATATGGCCACTTAATTCGCCTAGATCAGTAATAAAGATGATTATAGCTGTATTTAGGGCAATAAAAATACTGAAGAAGGAAAATCCTTCTGAAATAATAGGATTTGGAAACTATATAACGATTCCTGTACTGACGGCAGCTATAATTTTACGGATACCCTACTATTTACAGGAACAGAATTCTACAATGGGAATGGCAAACAGATACTGCTATAAAAAAGCAAGAAAAATTTTTGTTGCCTTTGAAAATACTATAGATTCTGTAGCAGACAGATACAGAAGTAAATTTATAACTACAGGGAATCCTTTAAGAGAAGAATTTTATATAAAAGATCCGGATAAAGAAAGAGAGAAGCTTGGAATAACAGAATCTGAAAAAATGATTCTGATTATGGGAGGAAGTCTTGGAGCAAGAAGTATAAATAACGCCATAATTAAAAAATGGAATGATATTTTAAATGAAAAAAAATTGAAATTATTCTGGGCAACAGGAAAAGATAATTATGACGAAGTGACAGGAAAACTGGCAGATATAGGGAATAATGTCGTAGCTCCGTATTTTGATAATGTAGCTGACCTTATGGCTGCTTCAGACCTGGTTATGTGCCGTGCAGGAGCTTCTACCATATCTGAACTGATACAGCTGTCAAAGCCTTCCATACTTGTCCCTTACGATTTTGTAGGACAGAAAGAAAATGCTGATGTACTGGAATTTATAAATGCGGCAAGAACCTTTTCAAATGATGAAGCTGATAATGCTGTAGAAGAAGCACTGTCTCTTATTAGACAGACAGATATGCTAATGTTTATGGAAGAAAATATAAGAAAGCTGAAAAAAGGGAATGCAGTAGAGCTGATAATCAAGGAAATGGGATTATAAAAGAAGGAAAGGTATTTATATTATAAAAAAGACGGGCAGTAGTGAATGGAGGAAAAATGTTAAAGAAAATGAGGAATATCTATTTTAGTGGAATAAATGGCATAGGAATGAGCGGACTTGCTAAAATTCTGGCTAAGGAAGGGTATAATGTAGCCGGATCAGATATAGAAAAAAAAGCAGTAACCTATGATATGGAAGAAATGGGAATAAAAATCAATATAGGTCAGGTAGAAGAGAATGTAAAAGATAAAGGAATAGACCTTTTTGTATATTCAACGGCTATAAAGGAATCAAATCCTGAGTACATATATATAACAAATAACAATATAAGGAAGATAAAAAGAGGAAAACTGCTGGCGGAAATAATGAATGACTACGAGGGCATTGCCGTTGCAGGGACTCATGGAAAGACAACAACAAGCTCAATGATGAGTGTCGCATTCCTTGAGAAGGATCCGTTCATAGTTGTAGGAGGGATAATACCTGAAATACAGAGTAACAGTAAAGTCGGGAATTCAGAGTATTTCATAGCAGAAGCTGATGAAAGTGACAACTCCTTCCTATATATAAAGCCTAAATATTCTGTAGTGACTAATGTAGAACCGGACCATCTGGAACATCATGGAACGTATGAAAACATAAAGAAGTCTTTTGAACAGTTTATAGACAGTACTGAAAGACTGGCAATTTTATGTAAAGACTGTAAAGATATTCCAATGCTGAACATAAAGAATAAAAATATAATATGGTACAGTATAAATAAGGAAGATGCTCATATTTTTGCAACTAATATAGCTGTAAAGGATGGATTTACAGTTTATGAAGTCATAAAGAACGGGAAAAATTTGGGGGAATTTTCCCTATCCATTCCTGGAGAACACAATGTATCTAATTCCCTTCCGGTGATATATTTAGCTCATGAAACAGGATGTAACATGGAACTGGTAAAAGAAAAATTAAGGAAGTTTAAGGGTGCAAACAGAAGATATCAGGTAATCTATGATAATAAGATTAGAATAATAGATGACTATGCACATCATCCTACAGAAATAAAGGTAACTATAGATGCAGCCAGAAAGACAGAAAAAGGAAAGGTCACTGTAATTTTTCAGCCTCATAGATACAGCAGGACAAAATTTTTCTTTGATGACTTTGCAGAAGCTCTGAAAAAAGCTGATAGGTTGATACTTCTTCCTATATATGGAGCAGGAGAAGAAAATATATATGGGGTGACATCAGAAAGTTTAGCAGAAAGAATAGGAAAAAATGTAAATGTGTGCAATGAAAAAGAAATAGAAAAAATAGTAATAGAGGACAGTAAAAATGATGAAACTTTTATATTTATGGGTGCAGGAAGCGTATCTAGATTTGCACATGAAGTTAAAGAGAAAATAAAAAAGATTAAATAGCAGGAAAAACAGGAGATAGTATAATGAAAACATTTAAAGATGTAGAAATGAAGGAATATTCCAACATGAAAATCGGTGGGACTGCCAGAGAACTTATAATTATAGAAGATAAAAATGAGCTGAGGGAAGTGATAGAAACAAGAAAGAATATCTTTCTCCTTGGAAATGGGACAAATACCCTGATACCAGATGGAAAAATAGATATAAGCTTTATATCCTTAAAGGAGCTTAAGAACATAACTGTAGAAGAGGTAACGGAAAATTATGATCTTGTAAGGGTGGAAGCTGGACTAGACCTGGATGAACTTATAAAGTACATGGAGAGGAATAATTACAGTGGGCTGGAAAATATAGCAGGAATTCCCGGTTCTGTAGGAGGACTTGTAAATATGAACGGCGGAGCCTATGGAACAGAAATATTTGACTGTATAGAAGAAGTTGAGGTATGTAAGGAAAATGGCGAGGTAGCCACTTACAGGAAGTCTGATCTGACATTTAAGTACAGGACAACAGAAATAAAGGAAAATAAATGGATTGTAATATCTGCATTATTTAAATTCAGAAGAGGATTTGATAAAGAATGTGCGGAAGATAAATATGCCCAGAGGGAAGCAAAGCACCCTTTAGATTTACCAAACCTTGGAAGTACATTTAAAAACCCTGAAGGAACTTTTGCAGCACAGCTTATATCAGATGCCGGATTAAAGGGATATAGAGTTGGAGATGCAGCAGTTTCTCCTAAACATCCTAACTTTATTACAAATCTGGGAAATGCAAAGTTTTCAGATGTTATTTCTGTTATCGAACATGTAAAAGAGGTGGTTTTTGAAAATTTTGGTATAAAACTTGAAACAGAAATAATAATTATCAAAAATAATGATTAATGGTTGCTATTAATTAAAGATTGAATTAAATAGAAAAAAAGTGTATAATAATATAAATTGGAGTAAAATATGCAAAAATTTATGAGAACTTTTGTTATGTTAACATGTTTTTCAGCTGTTATTTATCTAGGAAAAATGTTTGTAAATACAGATTATTTTAAAATTAAGGAAATAATAGTCAGTGGGGAAAATGGACTTTTAAAAGAAGATATAACAGATAAAATTAAAAAACTGGAAGAGAACAACATAGTATACATAAATACAGGAGAAATAGAAAAATTACTCAGACAGGATGTCAGGGTAAAAAATATTTCCATAAAAAAAATATATCCTAGTAAACTTGAAATAAAACTAGAGGAAAGAAAACCTTATGTCTATGTAAAGAAAGGGGAAGATATTTTTTTAGCAGATGAGGAATTAAACCTGTTCGGGTATGTTTTTGAGGAAGATT
>CAYYAV010000061.1:0-5962 GCA_964469865.1 uncultured Fusobacteriales bacterium
CGGCATTATTACAGGAAGAAATTCTGAACTTGTAAGAATCAGGGCAGAAGAGTTAAAAATGAAGTATCTCTATCAGGGAATTTCTGAAAAAGTGAAAATCCTTGAAAAAATTCTCGATGAATCGGCTCTTGATAAATCTGAAGTAGCCTACATGGGAGATGATTTGAATGATATCCACATAATGAAAAGGGTGGGAATAAAAGGTGCTCCTAGAGATGCTGTTCCAGAAATTCTGGAAATAGCAGATTTTATTTCGGATAAAAATGGAGGAGAAGGTGCTGTCCGGGAATTTGTAGAATATATCTTAAAAAAGGACGGTAAATGGGAACAGTTTCTTGAAAAGGTCAAATAAGAATAAAAGTGAGTAGAATAGAAGATTATTAAAATAAAAATAATAAAGGAGATAATTTTAGGAGGAAAAATGGCAATTAAGTATTTAGACACCAAAAGATTAAGGGTAATTTTCAGCGGTGGAGGAAAATGGGTAATAAAGCATGAAGATATGCTGAATGAATTGAATGTCTATCCTGTACCGGATGGAGATACGGGAAGTAATATGGCGATGACATTGAACTCTATGATAACTGAAATTGAAGAACATACAAATGATAAAACTGCAATGAGTGAATTTATAAGTATTGTAGAAGAAGCTGTCCTGATGGGTGCCAGAGGGAATTCGGGAACTATCTTATCACAAGTGATAACGGGATTTCTGAAAGGCATAGGAGAAAAGACTAAGCTTCTGACAGCTGATGTAGCACAGGCCCTTGTATCTGCAAAGGAGACAGCATACGAGGCAGTAAGTGAACCGGTGGAAGGGACAATGCTTACAGTCATAAGAAAGATAGCTGACAGGGCAGTTGAATGTGCAGATAAAATAGAAGACTTGGTAGAATTTCTAAGAGAAGTAGTAGATGCAGCAGAAAAAGCTGTTGAAGAGACTCCGGAACTGCTACCTAAGTTAAAGGAAGCAGGAGTGGTCGATGCCGGTGGAAAAGGGCTATTTTTTCTTTTTGAAGGATTCTATAAAATTGCCACAGAGTTGAACCTTCTTGCTGAACTGCAGAAAGCACAGGTAAAAGAAACGGAATTTGATAAAACAATTGCTAATATAGATCACGATCCTGACAGCATACATTTTCAGTATTGTACGGAGTATATAATCTTAAATGGAGAATTTGACACAGAAGAATATAAGAGAAGGGTTCTGGAATTAGGGGATTCTGCTGTCTTTGCACAGACTTCCAAAAAATTTAAGACACATATTCATACAAATAATCCGGGAAAAGCTATCGAGATTGCCTTGGAGTACGGGCCTCTTGAAAAGATGAAAATAGAAAATATGAAATTGCAGCATGATAATTTACAGATTTTCAGTGAAAAAGACGAAGCTAAGATATTTGTCAATAAAAAAGTGAATAAGACATCTGATGCCATTATAATCCTCGCTGATTCTGAAAAATTGAAAGATGAATTCCTTAAAGAGGGAGCAGATGTCGTAATATTAGGTGGACAGAGTAAGAACCCAAGTGTACAGGAAATTTTAAATGCTATTGAAAAAGTAGAAAAGAAAAATATATATGTGCTTCCAAATAATAAGAACGTCATAGCAACAGCAAAGCTTGCAGCTGAAAGATCTGAAAATAATGTCATTGTTGCTGAAACAAAGACAATGATGGAAGGATACTTTTTTATAAGAAACAGGGATGAAGATTTTGAAGAACTGAATAATTCTGAAAGAAGGAACTGTTCGATAGAAATAACAAAAGCCGTAAGGGATACAAAGATAGATGCCCTTGTTATAGAAAAGGACAGCTATATAGGTCTTGTAAATGGAAAGATAAGATATACCAATGCATCGTTAAACAATCTACTGAATCAGATGCTTGGGGAACTGGTAACTGTAAATACAGTTTCAGCGATTATTGTTGAAGGTATGGATAAGGATGAGGAAGCTAGACTGTCAATAAGGAAGAGCCTTGGAAATATAAAGACAAAAATTATAGTCGGAGATCAGGAAAATTATAACTATTATATTTATTTGGAAAATAAGGATCCGAATATGTCTGAAATAGCAATAGTTACTGACTCTGCTGCAGATTTGAATGCGGAGGATATAGTAGGGCTTCCCGTAAAGATAGTACCTTTAAAAATGGATATCAAAGGAGAAATATATAAAGATGGGGTGGAAATCTCTAAATCTGAATTCTGGCATCAGATGATAGATGAAGAAGTAATAATAAAAACTTCTCAGCCTTCTCCACAAGAATTTTTAAATATATACAACAAACTTTTTAATAAAGGATATAAGAAGATAATTTCTATACATCTTTCTTCCAAGCTGAGCGGTACTCTTCAAGCTGCAAAGGTAGCCAAAACTTTGACTGATAGAGAAAATGATATAGAACTTATAGACAGTATGGGAGTATCTCTACTTCAGGGAATGCTCGTACTTGAAGCAGCTAAGAAAGCGGTGAAAAAAGAAAGCTTTGGAAGTATAGTAAACTGGGCAAATTCATATAGGACAAAGGGAAAACTTCTAGTTATAATTCCAGACCTAAAATATCTTGAAAGAGGCGGAAGAATAGGAAAGGCAAGTTCTGCAATTGCGGGAGTCTTGCAGCTGAAACCGATTCTTACTATAAATCAGGGAGAAGTAACAGTAGAAAAGAAGGTCCTTGGGGAGCGGAATGCTCACAAATATATTGAGAAATATATAAAAGATGAAAGCAGAAAACAGAGTATTATTGTAAGTACTGCATGGGGCGGAACACCATCTGAGCTGGAAAATATTACAAAAATTCAATCTGAGATTTCAGAAAACTCAAGAATATCCTTTAATATATTAAACAGGGAAATAGGTGGGGTCATAGGTGCACATGCAGGCCCTGTATGTGGAATATTTATATTTCCAAGATTAAGCTGATTACAAAATTAAGAAAGAGTGATACCTTTGAAATTTATAAAGTTTGATGAGCTATCTTCTACTAATGATTATCTGAGAAGAAAACTGGATATAGAAGAATATGATGTCATTATTGCAAAAAAACGAAAAAATGAAATGGAAAGGAAAGACAGCATCTATATTTCCGGTGAAGGTGCCGCACTCTTTTCCTTTGCTGTTGAATACAGGAAGGAAATCTTGGACAGAATGACTATATTCAGCAGTTATATAGTATACAGGGTACTGGAAAAATTCCTGAAAGACAATGAAAAGGAAAATCTGAAATTTAAATGGCCGAATAATATATATTATAAAGATAAGAAGATATGCTCGATAGTGTGTGAAAAAATTAGGGATTATATATTAATAGGAATAGAGATTAATATTAATAATACTGTCTTTGATTCTTTAAAAGATGAAGCAGTCTCATTATATGAGATAACAGGAACTAATGAAGATGTAGACAATATAATAAAAGAAACTGTCATTCTCTTTGAAGAAAAAATGAGGACTTTTAACAAAGAATGGGAAAAGACAATCAAACTGATGAATAACATAAGCTATTTAAATGGTAAAATGATTAAAATTAAAAGCAACGGAAACTTTGAAGATAAGATGTATAAAGTTTCTAGAATAGAAAGAAATGGGAAAATTTCCATATTAGGAAAAGGGGATATGGATGAGAAGGAATTTGAAAGTCTTGAATTTAAAACTGTTACAGAATAATAAGTATTTTATGGTATGATTATCTTTAGGAAAAATTATCAGGAATTAAGAACGGCTCTAAAAATCAAAAAATGAAAAAAACTTGATTTTTTCGTGAAAAAATGGTAATATACTTTGGTAATTTTGCATATACTGAGTTATAGAGCAATTATAAATATAAAGAATCTATTTGAAAGGAGAAGGATATGGCACATTCAAAATCATCAAAGAAAAGAGTGTTTATTGGTGAAAGAAATGCACAAAGGAACAAGGCTATTAAAAGTAGGGTAAAAACATTTGCCAAGAAAGTTCTTTCAGCTGTTGAAGCTAAAAATGTCGACGAAGCTAAAGCAGCATTAAATGTTGTATATAAGGAATTAGATAAAGCCGTAACAAAAGGTGTTCTTAAAAAGAATACTGCTTCAAGAAAAAAATCAAGATTAGCAGTAAAAGTTAATGCATTGGCAAACTGATTATTAAATTGTTAATAGTTGATTTTAAAAAAATTTTTTTAAAATTAAAAAAGAGACTGTCATAAAATTAAAGTGTATCTTAGTTTTAAGACAGTCTTTTTCTATTGTATTCTGGAGGGATAAGGAATATGATATAAAAGAAATAGTTGAAAAAAAGATATATATATAGTAAAATTTATAGTATAGGAGGGAAAATGACGATTACTGATTTTATTGGTACTGATGTGCTTGAAAGGATGAAAGAGGAAATAATGGGTTCCGGTGGGAATGAAATATTTTTCAGGGGCATTCCAGATGAAACGGGAATAGTTACAGATATGGAAGTAATAGCCAGAGGAAATGGAAATTCTGTACCGGCATTATTAAATATGATGAAAAAAAATGAAGTAATAATACATAATCACCCATCAGGAATTCTGATTCCATCTAGTGAAGATATAATAATTTCAAGTAAATACGGTGAAGGTGGAGGAGCATCATATATTATAAATAATAATGTGGATGATATATATGTGATAGTTCCGTTAAGAAAACATATTAAGATAAATATTGACGAATTTTTTGGAGAAAATGGGGAAATTTATAAAAAGATAGAAAAGTTTGAAGCAAGGCATGAACAGTATGAGATGTCAAAATATATTGAAAAAAGTATGAATGAAAACCTGAAACTGATAATAGAGGCAGGGACCGGAACCGGGAAGACCATAGCCTATCTTCTACCTACTTTGCTATATGCTCTGAAAAATAATTTAAAACTGATTGTTTCAACTAATACTATAAATCTTCAGGAACAGTTAATAAATAAAGATATCCCTCTAATAGAAAAAATTATAGGAAAAGATTTTAGATATGAGATAGTCAAGGGCAAGGGAAACTACCTTTGCAAAAGAAAACTGTATAATATAAATGTATTGGATGATAAAAAGGATACAGAGGAAGAGAAGTATGAAAAGAATATACTAAAGAATATTATAGAATGGGATAAAAGTACAGTTTCAGGTGATAGGAATGAACTGAAATATGAGGTTTCATATAAAATATGGGAACAGGTAAACTGTGAAAGCGATCTCTGTACAGGGGTAAAATGTCCTTATTATTCCAATTGTCATTTTTTCAGGGCAAGGAAGGATATTTCTGATGCAGATATGCTTATAGTGAATCATCATATGTTCTTTGCCGACCTTTCCATAAGAAGTGAAATAGGATTTAATACAGAATATTCCATACTGCCTAATTATGACATTATTGTCTTTGATGAAGCTCATAATATAGAAGATACAGCAAGGAATTATTTTACTTATGAGATATCAAGGTTTTCTTTTGGAAGACTTCTGGGAAATATCCACAATAGGAGAATTACTAACACTAATAATGCAGGGGCTCTTACAAAGCTTATGATATTTCTGAATAATATCATTCCTCAGGAAGAATATACAGGGATAGATGATAGGAAGGAAGAGGTTATATCGAAACTTAACAGTTTCTATGATACAGGGATAGATATATTTGATAAGATAGTACTTATTTTTGCTCAGGATATGGGAAACATGGAAATAAAGACCAGAATAGATATTCCTAAAGTAAAAAATTCAAAATCATGGACTGAAATAAAAGAACTTAATGAAAAATTTAAAAAATTATATGTAGAGCTTACAAAAAGTGTAAATAGATTTCTAAATGATGTGAATAATTTTAATTTAGAAGATGAGGATGGAATAATATTTGACTTCACAAAATATTATGAAAGGTTGAAAGAATATTACAGGAATTTTGAGTTTATACTTAATTCAAATGATTCCGGCTATGTATACTGGTTATCTATAATTCCTTCAAAAGTAAA
>CAYYAV010000061.1:5972-8689 GCA_964469865.1 uncultured Fusobacteriales bacterium
TAAAGCTGTATGCTACTCCTTTTGATGTATCCAGTTCATTGGAAGAAAATCTCTTTAATAAGATGAATAGGATGATTTTTACATCAGCAACTCTTGCAGTTGATAATAAATTTGATTACTATAGAGAAAGTCTAGGGCTTAATGATGGAAAGAAGACTAAAATAAGAGAAAAAATAATAAATTCTCCCTTTGACTATGCGAAGCAGATGAAGGTATATATACCCAATGATTCTCTAGATCCTAATGATATAGAGTTTCTTGATGATCTGGAAGTTTTTATTGAAAAATCAATAAAAAGTACAGGAGGGCATTGCTTCATATTGTTTACATCATACAGTTCCATGAACTATCTGTACAATAAGATAGAAAAGTATTTTAATAGAAATGATTATACACTTATAAAGCAAAATGACTATCCAAGACATGATATGATAGAAATATTTAAGAATTCAAAAGGACCTATACTATTTGGGACAGACAGTTTCTGGGAAGGAGTAGATGTTCAGGGAGAACAGCTGAAATCAGTCATAATAGTAAAATTACCTTTTAAAGTTCCAAATGATCCTGTTACTGAAGCAATTATTGAAAATATAAAAAGAAATGGTAGAAATCCTTTTAATGATTATCAGGTACCACAGGCAGTCATAAAATTTAAACAGGGAGTAGGTAGGCTTATAAGGAGTAGGGATGATAAAGGTTCTATAGTTATCCTGGACAACAGGATAACAAAAAAAATATACGGAAAAAAGTTTTTAAAGGTATTGCCTGAAAATATAATTGAAAAAAGTAAGGAAGAAATATTAAAAATGATGGAAGCAGAATAACTGGAGGCTAATAATGGAATTAAATTTATTTGGTCGGGAAATTATTTTTGAAATAAAAAATAACAGAAAAGATAAAAATGGAATAAAAAAGGATAAAAAATTTATTTATAGATTTGTACTGGCTACATTGATGTTTCTTATTTTCGGACTTCTAGTTGAAGTATATAAGCTAAGGGCAAACTATACAGTAGGGAGCATAGCTGAAAATGATATAATAGCCTATAAGAATATAACTTATTTTGTAGACCTGCTAGATGAGAATCTGAGGAATAAAATAAGGAAAAATACTACTCCAGAATATGATAGGCTGCCGGAGATTGAGCAGCAGGAAGTTACTGCATTAGATAAGTTTTTTCAGGATGTAAAGACTGCAAACCTTCAGACAGACGAAGATATCAGCAATTATATCAAGGAAAAGAAATATGGACTTTCAGTAGAAGAATTCAAGGAAATATTAAGCAAGGAAAGTGTTGCTTATATAGTAGGTCTAATAGATAAGTTAAGAGAGATATATGACTATGGAGTAACGGACATAAAAAAGATAGATGAAGTCATTGATAAGAAAAATATACTGTTAAGTGAGCTTGATAAAAAATTTCTTAAGAATTTTATTAAACCGAATTTGGTTATAAATGAAAAGAAAACATTAGAAAAAATAGAAGAAAATATGAGATCCTTGAAGGACAAGGAAGTAAAGATATACAAAGGAGATGTCATTGTTAAAAAAGGTGAAGTTATAGATGAAGATGCCTATGAAAAACTCGAAAAGCTCAATCTTGTAAAAGGGGAAGATAAACTAAGGAAGACAGTGGGGCTGGTATTTTCATTTGCTATAATATCAACATTATTCTTTTATATATTGAAAAGGTATTGCAAAGATATAATGGAGTCAAGGGCATTTTATCCTACACTGATAACGATATCAATAATAAATGCAATGTATATATTTTTTCAAAACGAGTTTTTAATATATCTGCTTCCTTTTGCAATGATTCCTATAATATTGACAATCCTTGGAAATAAGATATATGCCATGACTTTTACCTTCTTAAATATGATAATACTGTCAAGGGAGGAAACATGGTTCCTGGTTACAATTGCTGTAGCAATAATGGCAATATATAAAGCAGATAAGATGACAAGTAGAAGTGACATAGTCAAACTTGGAATTTCTACAGGTATTTTTCAGGGAATAACGGCACTAAGTTATGGACTTGTAAATCAGCTGGATTTTCCTCTGCTGATAGGAATGATAGTTTTATCAGTGCTATCTGGGATATTGACGGGAATGATTTCTTTGGCATTGCTTCCATATTTTGAAAACAGCTTTGAAATATTGACTGATATAAAATTATTGGAATTAAGTGATTTTTCTCATGCACTGTTAAAACAGCTTCTTGTGACAGCTCCCGGAACCTTTCATCATAGTATAATGGTAGGAGCACTTGCAGAAAGCGGTGCACAAGCTATAGGTGCAAATGAAATATTTGCAAGGGTTGCTTCCTATTATCATGATATCGGTAAAATGAAAAGACCTGAATTTTTTGTAGAAAACCAGAGGGACGGGAAAAATATGCATAACACAATAAAACCTTCATTGAGTGCACTCATAATAACTTCTCATACAAAAGACGGATATATCATGGGAAAACAGAATAAGCTGCCTCAGGAAATATTAGATGTGATACTTTGCCATCATGGTACGACATTAGTCCAGTTCTTTTATTATAAGGCTCTCGAAAATGGAGAAGATGTACTGGAAAATGACTTCAGATATAGTGGACCGAAACCTAGGAGCAAAGAAGCTGGAATTATAATGCTGGCTGACACTATAGAAGCTGCTGTAAGAGTTGCTGAAGATAAAAGCAGGGAAGGTATAGAAAACCTCATAAG
>CAYYAV010000062.1:0-8647 GCA_964469865.1 uncultured Fusobacteriales bacterium
GGAGATTCGGTTTTGTTGCAAGTAAGAAAACAGGAAATTCAGTAAAAAGGAACAGGATAAAGAGACTTTTCAGAGAATTTGTCAGAAATAACCATGAAAAATTTGAAACCAATAAAGATTATATCTTTGTAGGAAAAGCCGTATTAAAGGATAAAATAAAAGACTTAAGTTACAGGGACTTTGAAAAGGACCTGAAGAAACTGATAATCTAGAGGATGTCTAAATATATGAAAGGAATATTGATATTTCTAATCAGAATGTATCAGAAGCTGTTTTCAGGAAGGCTAGGGAGAAGATGCAGGTTCTATCCTACATGTTCTGAATACTCAAAACAGGCAATAATGAAATACGGGTCTATAAAAGGCTCATTTTTAAGTATAAAAAGGATACTGAAATGTCATCCTTTTAATAAAGGAGGGTATGACCCCTTAAAATAAAAAACTTAACATATGGAGGAAAAATGTTTAGAATACGTATATTGGAAACAATAGCTGTAGATGTACTGAAAGCTATAAACGGAATGGTCGGAAACTATGGAATAGCAATAATAATAGTAACTATACTTATGAGGGCACTTATATTCCCATTGACTCTTAAACAGGAGCAGTCGATGAAAAAAATGAGGGATTCTCAGCCTGAAATTGACAAGATAAAGGAAAAATATAAGGATAATCCTCAAAAAATGAATGAAGAGGTAATGAAGTTCTATAAGGACAATAATATAAACCCTATGGGAGGATGTCTTCCCATATTGATACAGATGCCCATTTTTGTAGCTCTTTACTATGCTTTCAGCGGTTCAGCTATACCTAATGATGCCACGTTCCTATGGTTTAATCTAAAAAAACCTGATGAATTATTTAAAATAGGTTCCTTTGCAGTCAATCTGCTTCCTATACTGAATACAGGAGTTACATATATTCAGCAGAAAATTATGTCAGATGCTACAAAAGGTCAGGAAACTAATAATACTATGCAGTCTATGCTTTATACAATGCCTATTATGATGTTAGTACTATTTTATAACATGCCTTCCGGAGTTACGCTTTATTACCTTGTTTCAGGAATTTTATCAGTTATTCAGCAACATATTATATTAAAAGGGAGAAGTAATAATGGATAAGATAATATTAAAAGCTCAGAACAGAGAAGAATTAGATCATATGATAAAAAGAACCATAACACTCAGTGAAGATGAATCAGTAAGAGTAAATGTACTGAAAGAGCCTAAGAAGATAATGTTCTTTAATATAAAAGGAACTTATGAAGTGGAGATTGTAAGAAAGTCAGAAATTCAGGGAAATAAAGAGAAAGTAAAAAAACCGGCTGAAAGAAATATAAAGAATAAAGAATTTGAAAACAGGAAAGATAATAATATAAGGACAGATAAAAAATCTGATATAAGTAGGAACAACCGTCCTGAAAGAAGAAACGAGAACAGTAAGAACAACCATTTTGGAAGAACGGATAAAAAAGATATACAGAATAAGAAAGTACATCAGGTACAGAATAGGCAGCATGTTGTCCAGACTGAAACACCGTCAGAGGAAGGAAGTATATCAGATACTAATTATGACAGAATAAGAAGCTTCATGAAGGAATTTATAGTAAACTCAAAGCTTGATCTTACTGTAGTAAAAGTTGAAAAATCCGGAGAAAGATATGTTGTTAATGTTGATGGAAAAGATATAAGATATCTGATAGGGGAAAAAGGAAGTACATTAAACAGTATAGAATACCTGCTTTCTTCAGTAAAGCCGTTCAAGAATATAAAAGTAGTCATAGATTCTAACAATTATAAGGAAAAAAGGGAAGAATCCTTAAGAGAACTGGCGAGGAAAAAAGGTAAGAAAGTACTCACAACAGGAAGAAGTATAAAGCTGAATCCTATGTCAGCAAGAGAAAGAAAAATAATACATGAAGAGATATCTTTCATAAAAGGGCTAAGAACTGAAAGTGTAGGAGAAGAACCTAAAAGATATCTTGTAATAAGAACGGAAAAGGATTAGAATAAAGGAATGAGGTATGATGATGTTATTTGATACAATAGCAGCTATTTCTACTCCAAGGGGAGAAGGGGGAATAGGGATAATAAGAATATCAGGGGATAAATCATTTGAAATTCTGAACAAAATATTTAAGGCAAAAAACCCAAATAAAGATTTGGGTTTTTATAAATTTAATTATGGATTTATCAATGATGGCAATAGAATAATTGATGAAGTCATGGTAGTGAAGATGAAATCACCGAGAACATACACCTGTGAAGATGTAGTTGAAATAAACTGTCATGGAGGATATCTTGTATCAGAGAAGGTACTGGAGCTTGTACTGAAAAACGGTGCAAGGCATGCTGAGGCAGGAGAATTTACAAAAAGAGCCTTTATGAACGGGAGGATAGACCTGTCACAGGCAGAAGCTGTAATGGATATAATACAGGGAAAGACTGAAAAGAGTATAGCCTTATCTATGGATCAGCTAAGGGGAGATTTAAGAGAGAAGATATCAGAATTTAAGAAAGCCCTCCTTGATGTAACAGCTCATGTAAATGTAGTACTTGACTATCCTGAAGAAGGGATAGACGATCCGCTTCCGTTGAGCTTGAGAAAAAGTCTTGAGGATGTATATAAGGAAGCTGATACACTTATAGAATCCTATGATAAGGGAAAGAAGATAAAGGAAGGCATAAAGACAGTTATAGTAGGTAAACCAAATGTAGGAAAATCGACACTCCTTAATTCACTATTAAAGGAAGAGAGAGCCATAGTTACTCATATTCCCGGAACTACCAGGGATGTAATAGAAGAAATAATAAATATAAAAGGAATTCCTTTAGTACTTGTAGATACAGCGGGTATACGTGAAACAGATGATATAGTGGAAAATATAGGAGTGGAAAAATCGAGGGAATTTATAGAAAAAGCGGATCTGATACTTCTGGTACTTGATTCTTCAAGAGAACTTGAAAGGGAGGATATAGAAGTTATAGAAAAAATAAGAAATAATAATAAGAAAACTATTATATTATTGAACAAAATAGATCTTGAAAGAAAAATAGACCTGAAAGAATATGATTTTCAAAATGTAGTTGAAATATCTGCAAAAGACAATATAGGAATAGAAAGCATGGAAGAAGAGATATATTCCTTTATTATAGAAGAAAAGGTGGAAGATTCATCTGAAGGACTTATAATTACTAATATAAGGCATAAGACTGCCCTTGAAAAGACAAAGGAATCAATAAGGAATATATTTGATACTATAGATTCAGGAATGCCTATGGACCTGATTTCTGTGGATCTGAAGGAAGCTCTGGATAATCTTTCTGAAATAACAGGAGAGATATCTTCTGAAGATATACTGGATCATATTTTTGGGAATTTCTGTGTAGGAAAATAACATATATAAATAAATATAAAGGATAAGGAGAAGGACATGAGAAAGATAGTTATAGCTAATAATAAAGGTGGAGTTGCGAAAACAACAACTGTGTATAATCTGGCTTCTTATTTTGCCAAGAAGGGCAAGAAGGTACTAGTTATAGACTGTGATCCTCAGGGAAATCTTACAGATGCACTGGGAGTTGATCCGAATGAAGTTGAGAATAGTATTTTTGATGCCTTTAATACCAGAAATATAAGAAATTCAATGATAAAGCTTCCACAAGCGGAATACTTCTATCTTGTTCCAAGTAATCTGGAAAGTGAGAGGGTGAATACAGCACTGGTTTCCCAGATAAGTAGGGAAAGCATGCTAAGAAAGCTGCTTGAAGAAGTTGAGAATGAATTTGACATATGTATGATAGACACCTCTCCTTCATTATCTCTTCTTACAATAAATGCTATAGTTGCGGCGGACAGCATATACATAACTTTAAAAGCAGGATATTTTGAACTGAGAGGTGCAGGATTACTCATATCTACAATAAATGAAATAAAGCAGGATTTAAATAATAAGCTTGAGATAAAAGGTCTTATACTGGCACAGTATGATGCAAGGACAAGTTTATCCAGGGATTCAAAGGAACAGTTAGAACAATATTTCAGCAGTACCATAATGGAAAATGTCATAAGGCAGAATGTGGATCTTGCCAAGGCTCCCGCTCTTGCACAGGATATATTTACGTATGCACCTTATTCGTATGGAGCAAAAGATTATGAATTTCTGGCAAATGAAATGTTTGAAAGGGAAGGACTGGTATGGTAAAGAAATCTAAAAATATATTTGAAGGAAGAAATCCTTTCTCGAACCTGGATACGGAAAAGACTAAAAAATTTGTAAAACAGTTTGAGGAAGATGAAAATGTAGTAGCTGAAGTACTTAAAATAAAAGGAACAAAAGTAATGTCTATTACAGAAGGGATACTGAAAAAGATAGACTTTGAAGACAGGGAGTTCATAAACAGGGAGATAACTTATGAAAAAATAATGGAAACAGAGGGCCTGAGGAATCTGGCACATTCTATAAATGAAATAGGTATAATAAATCCTGTATATGTAATTGAGAAAGAAGATGGAAAATATAAGATACTGTCAGGATTCAGAAGACTTTCAGCAGTTTCTTATGGATACAGGGAAATAGGAGGATTTTCTGTATCAGGTACTAATAACTTCATCATAATTCCCAAAGATACAGGTTATGAAATACTTGATAAGATATCACTTCATGAAAATACATTAAGGGAAGATCTGACAATACTTGAACTTTCTATGAAAATATGGAGAGAAAGCAGGAATAAGAAGAAGAAATCTGAACAGATAGCAGAAGAGTACGGTATATCAAAAAGGACAGTAGCAAGATATCTGAGAGTAGAAAAATATCCTGAAGAACTTATAGAAAGACTTGAAGAAATAAGAAATATAAGAAAAGCCGATACTATATTCAATTATCTGAATCAAATAAATTTTGAAAATATAGGAAAGAATATAGAAATACTCTCCGGAATGGAGATATCTGAAATTGAGAAGGAAATAAAGAAACTGAAAAATAAAAATTCTTCTGATGACAGGATACTTATAAAGAGAGGGAAAAAATCTACATCATTTGAAATACAGGGGAAGCTGGATGATGAAGAAATAGAACTTATAAGGAATATATTATATAAAAAGCTGTATTAACTGAGAGGGACATAAGATAATGAATAAAAAATACGATATAATAGTAGTTGGAGGAGGACATGCAGGAGTAGAAGCTGCACTGGCTTCAGCTAGACATGGGCTTAGAACAGCATTATTTACAATATATCTGGATAGTATAGCTATGATGTCATGCAATCCTTCTGTAGGTGGGCCTGGAAAAAGTCATCTTGTTTCCGAACTGGGAATGTTGGGAGGGGAGATGGCAAGGCATATAGATAATCATAATCTCCAGCTGAAGAATCTTAATCATACAAAAGGGCTGGCTTCACGTATAACAAGAGCCCAGGCAGATAAATACTGGTATAGGGTAAAAATGCGTGAAATAGTGGAAAAACAGAAAAACCTGGATATTATTCAAGGAACAGTGGTAGACCTGATAACTGAAAATAATGAAGTGAGAGGTGTAGAAGATAATCTTGGGGTAAGATATGGGGCAAAGGCTGTAATTTTATGTACCGGAACTTTCTTAAAAGGAGAATTTATAATGGGAGATATAAAATTTCCGGCAGGACGCCAGGGGGAACCTTCGAGTGTTGAATTAGCTCAAAAGCTAGAAGAACTGGGATTTGAACTGGACAGATATCAGACGGCAACTCCGCCTAGAATAGATAAGAGGACAATAGATTTTTCAAAAACTGAAGAACTGAAAGGGGAGGAAAAACCTAGATATTTTTCATATGAAACAGAAAAAGAATACAATAGTGCACTTCCTACATGGCTTACCTTTACTACGGAAAAAACGGTTGAAACCGGAAAGGAAATGTTAAAATATTCTCCTATAGTAACAGGGATAGTCAGCAGTAAAGGTCCTAGGCACTGCCCTTCACTCGACAGGAAAATAATGAATTTTCCTGAAAAGACTAACCATCAAATATTTCTTGAACAGGAATCACTGGAATCCAATGAAATATATGTAAACGGATTTACTACAGCAATGCCTCCATTTGCACAGGAAGCCATGCTGAAAACGATCTCCGGACTTGAGAATGCTAAAATAGTAAGATATGGCTATGCAGTGGAATATAATTTCATTCCTGCATACCAGCTGAATCTTTCACTTGAATCAAAAATAGTAAAAGGCATATATACCGCAGGAACTATCAATGGAACAAGCGGATATGAAGAAGCAGCATGCCAGGGTTTTATGGCAGGAGTAAATGCTGCAAGGAAGATACTGGGAAAAAAAGAAATCATAATAGATAGAAGTGAAGGATACATAGGTATTCTTATAGACGATATAATAAATAAGAAAACACCGGAACCATACAGAGTATTACCTTCAAGAGCTGAATACAGGCTGACTCTCAGGCAGGATAATATTTTTTTAAGACTTCTTGAAAAATCTGAAGAAATAGGTCTTCTTTCCCGTAAGAAATTAGAAGAACTGAAGAATATAAGAGATGAGATAGAAAAGGAAGTAGAAAGGCTGAAGGAGATAACCATATATCCTACAAAAGAAACTATTGAAAAGCTGGAAAGGCTAGGATTGGAATATGCATTGAAAAATAATGAGGAGTATATAAGGAACAGTGCCAATAGCCCTGTTTCTGCTTTTGAATTCCTGGCAAGAAAAGAAATTGACTATAACAGCCTGTCAGAATTTATTGAAACTACATCTCTAAGTCCCATGGCAAGGGAACAGGTGGAAATAAATGCCAAATACAGTGTATTTATCGAAAGGGAAAAAGCCCAGGTTGAGAAATTTAAAAAACTGGAAGAAATGCAAATTCCTGAAGATATTGACTATGAATCTATACAGGGGTTAAGTAATATAGCAATTTCAGGATTGATATATGGAAATCCTGGAACAATAGGACAGGCAAGCAGGATAAGCGGTGTTACTTATAATGACATATCCTTGCTGATTGCCTTTATAAAAAATAAAAGATATTAAAAGTTAAAGAAACTGATTTTATAAAATGGGTTAAGATGCCAGGAATCCATATAATCAGTTTCTTTATTTATATTATTTTAGAAGATGCTGTACTCTTATCTTTACATGAAAAAGGTATGTACATCAAATACATGATAAGAAGCATGCTGGATATAAGGACAATCCTATATAGCCAGAAAGGCTTTATAAAGCTTATCATGGGGGCAATATACTCATTAAGGAACATTGCATTTATTCTATCTGCCCTGAAAATATAATTATATATAGATGCATACAGGAACATACAGAGGAGTATGAAACATGAATTTCTGAAACCCTTAAAGGTTATAGTGTTCTTGAGATAATAAAATCCATATATCACTGAAACAAATTCAAGTGCATGTGTAATCATAAAAATATAGACATAAGTTGACCTGTAATAATAAGTTACTCCTGGAAGGATGAGAGCAAAAGCTGCTCCGAAACTCAGAAAGTAGGTAATATTAAATAAAGTCTCATTTTTTGTTATAAGATATAATCCTGCAAATACTACAGCAAAATTACACAGATGGACTAACGTGACATTGCTGGGAGGTTCGTACTGGTAGATAATCCTATATACAGAATCCAGTATCTTGAACCCTATTGTTAATATACCTAGGAATGTCGCATATTTATTATAGTCAACAGATATATTAAGCTTTTTCAGTATTTTAGGAAACAATAGTAAAAGAACTGAAAAAGAGATTGAAACAATGAAAGTATAGAGATGGATTTCACTGAAGTATGAAAAATATTTTATTTCCGGTTTCATTTTATAAATTTCCTCCTAATTGGTTTATAATTAAACAGTATATCATAAAAAAGCTGCCAGATAAATAGGCAGCTCTTTTAAATATTAATGAAAAATGTTAGAATCCGAATGTATATCCAAGACTTAATGTAAGCATTCCATGATTTAAAGTAAACTTGTCTTCTTCTGAATAAGAACTTACACCAGGAATAGTTTCATTATAAGTATATTTTCCCCTTATTGCATTTATATTATAAGACAGGTCAGCTATAAAATTCTTATATTGTATACCTGCTCCCACTCCATAATAGAATCCTGACTTGAATTTCCAGTCGCTTGAAACAGAAACTAGAGAACTGCTGTAATTATAGCTTGCTTTTCCTGAATTGAATGCTATTCCCAGATTAGCTTTTACATAAGGAGTTACCTCTGAAGAATTCTTAAAGTTATATCTTACAGTTGCATAGACAGGAACGGCATGAAGTCCGCTCATATCATAATCAAAGTTTATATCTTTATCTGAAAGCTTGTTATAATGATAGGCAATACCTCCTCCTAATTCAAAATTTTCTGTTATAGGTGTCCTGTATTCAGCTGCCAGTTCAAATCCTCTTTTTAATACATCTTTGTTAATTTCAAAATACCCGTTACTTTCTTTAGCACTATTTGCTAAATCTGCTCCTACTCTTACTTCAACAACCCCTGCCATAGCAACAGATGAAATTAAAGCCCCTAATAATAATAATTTTTTCATAGAATCACTCCTTAAAATTTAATTATTTTTAATTTATCATAGATTGTATAATATATTGCGACAAATTTAAAATAAAATAGAAACTCATG
>CAYYAV010000063.1:0-8643 GCA_964469865.1 uncultured Fusobacteriales bacterium
CCGGCATCACCTGCCTGAACATCAAGCCGCAGGTGGACAAGTGGACGCTCAAGTCCGGCCGCAGCATCATTGTGCTGGCCGAGGGCCGTCTGGTTAACCTTGGCTGCGCCACCGGGCACGCCAGCTTTGTCATGTCCAACAGCTTCACCAACCAGACCCTTGCCCAGCTCAAGCTCGCCTCCGAACCGCTGGAAAACAAGGTTTACACTCTTCCCAAGGAACTGGACGAAGAAGTGGCCCGTCTGCACCTTGCCCGCCTTGGCGTCAAGCTTACCACGCTTACCCCCGAGCAGGCCGAGTACATCGGCGTGAAGGTTGAAGGGCCGTACAAGCCCAACCACTACCGCTACTAGACCAGCAAGGGAACATATCTACAAAAAAAGCCGGAGCACTGCTCCGGCTTTTTCTTGTTGTACTGCCCTGAAAAGGGGAAGATCACCATCACAAATCCTTACTTTTTTTAATGCTTTCAGCTTCATCTATAACTATATCATCTTCACAACTTGTAGAAGCTATCGCTAAAGACATTGCTATTCTGAGGTCATTCCATGCATTTACTTTCACTCCACCTTTAAAAGTTGGAACACCTTGAATTATAAGACTGTCTCCCTCTTCCTCAACTTTTGCTCCAAGTTTGTTAAGTTCTGTTTTTATTGATGTTATTCTGTCAGACTCTTTTATTCTAAGTCTTTCTCCATTTATAATTCTAGTTTCTCCTTCGCTTAAAGCCCCTAAAACCGTTAAAATTGGAGCAATATCAGGACATTGAGAAATATCAATTACTGTTCCTCTTGTTCTTGACGGCTTTACAACGATATAATCATCAGAAATTTCAAGGTCTGCCCCCATTCTTTCAACTATTTCTATTATTTCCCTGTCCCCTTGAAGAGAATTTCTGTTCACATGAAGACACTTTATTTCATTGTCCTTATTAGCAGAAATAATTCCTGCCACAATCCAGAATGCAACTTGTGAGTAATCTCCTTCAACTGTATAGTTAAATGGTCTGTATTTCTGATTTCCTTTTATTTCAAATGACTTATAATCATTATTTTTTATTTCAATTCCCGCAAGTTCCAGTATTTCTAATGTTAAGTCAACATAACCTTTTGATTCAAGGTTTTTATTAATAGTCAATTTTGAATCTCCATCCAAAAGGGGAAGAGCATACAGAAGCCCTGTAATAAACTGTGAACTTATATTCCCGTCAATTTCATATTCTCCGGCTTTCAATTTCCCATTAACTGTAAGTGGCAGTTTATTTCCTGTCGTTTCATATTTTAACCCCTGCTTATCAAATATCTTATAATAAGAATCTAACGGTCTGTCTACCAGTTTTCCTTTTCCGTCAAAAATCAGTTCATTTTCATTTGTAAGTCCCACAGGAATTAAAAATCTGATTGTTGACCCTGATTCATTACATTGAGTATATTTATCTTTGGGAATAACTTTTCCATTATTTCCCATTATTTCAAGCCAGTTTTCGCCTTTTGTAATTCTTGCCCCCCAGTTTTCCATAATTTCAGCTGTTGTCGTTATATCTACTGAAAATTTAAGATTATCAACTTTTGAAATTTCTCCATTTTCACTATCTGTAAGTGCAGCCGCTATAACTGCCCTGTGAGAATAGCTTTTTGATGGTGGTATTTCTATCGTTCCGCTTAATGTGCTTGGCTTTATTTTTATTTTCATAAATTTCCTTCTTTCTTTTATTTTTCGACATAATTTTTCTCCATTTTATTATTCTTCCTCAAGTATTTTAATAAATTCCTCTTTAACTTGGAAAAACAGTCTTATATGTACTCGCAAAAATTTGTTTGTTCTCTTCAGGCAATGTGTACTCCACTAAAAAGTTATTTTTTCCCTGACACAGTATTATACCAATTGTTTTATTTTTATCATCTAATTTCATTTCTCTGTCATAATAATTTACATACATCTGCATCTGTCCTATATATCCTGATGCTTTAACTTTCCTATCTTTCAAATCAATTAAAACAAAACATTTCAACTTACTCAAAAACCTCATTTTCAGTCATCTTAACAATCTCCACTTTACCAATTTCTTTCAAAAACACAAAATTTATTCCATCTGACACACTTTTTTTATCTCTTCTCATTATTTCCTTTATATTTTCAGCAGGATATTTTATATCTGTCGGTAAATTTAATGCTTTGAGCAAGTTTTCCACAGGCTCAAGCTGATTTTTCTGAGTAATTCCCTTTTTCTCTCCTATTTTTATTATATCCGTCATTCCTGTTGAAATTGCTTCTCCATGTGAATATTTTTCATAATTTGTATATTGTTCTATTGCATGTCCGATTGTATGTCCAAAATTAAGTATCATCCTGAGGCTGTTTTCCCTTTCATCCTGCTCCACTACTTCCTTCTTTATTTCACATGAACGGTATACAAGCTCATTTACATATTTCATGAGATGACTTCTCAATTTCTGCTCATAGTCTGTACTATCCTTTGAAATTCCGGAATTCTCTACAATTTCCACAAGTCTATCAAAAAAAGTTCTGTCATAAATACATCCATATTTTACAATTTCGGCAAATCCGTCATAAAAATATCTGTCTGTCAATGTATTTAAAAAATAATTATCAATCAGGACGAGTTTTGGCTGATGGAATGCACCTATTAAGTTTTTTCCTTCAGGCAGGTCCACTCCTACTTTTCCCCCCACACTGCTGTCAACCTGGGATACTATGGTTGTAGGAATCTGGATAAAATCAATCCCTCTCATATAGCTTGCAGCTGCAAATCCTGCTATATCTCCTACTACCCCTCCACCAAAGGCAACAACGGCATCTTTCCGGTTAAGTCCCGCATCAACCATAGCTGAATATATAGCCGGCATTATTCCGATATGTTTATTCTGCTCTCCGGCTTCAAGGACGTGAACTGTATATTCAAATCCCTTGAACATTTTATCATATTCCTTTCTGTAAATGCTATCAACATTTGAATCTGTTATTACAAAAAGCTTTTTCCCTTTATATACTTTTCTCATACATTCAGGAAAACTTTCATAAAATCTTTCTCCTAGTATAATATCATAGGAATTTTTCCCCAGTCCGACATTTAATATTTCCATATTTTCTATCCCTTCCTGTTACTTACTGTTTTCAATCAGATTCCAATATTTCTATTTTAAATTTATACAATCTAAAATGTAAACTATAGGCTACAGCTTGTATCTCTTTTCAATTTCCCTTCTTATGTATAAGGATTCAAATTCTTCATTTAAAATATCCATTACTATAGAATCATAAAATTTCCCCATCAGTTCCTGTCTTTTACGTATTCTTCCTACTTCCTTGAATCCTACCTTTTTATACAGGTTATAAGCTATTTCATTATACTCAAATACATATAGTACTATATTTCTCAGATTTAAAAAGGAAAAACCGTAATCAAGAAGAAGCATTAAAGCTTCTTTTCCATAACCTTTGCCATAATATTTTTCATTTCCAAGCATTATGCCTAGTGTTCCTGACTTATTTACAGAGTCTATATCATTAAATCCAATATTTCCCAGAAGTTCATCATTTTCAATCAGCCTTACTGCAAAATTGTGCGATGTCTTTAAACTCTTTAATATATCCAGCTCCCTGTCAGCACAGTATATGTTTGCATAAACTGCTGATCCCAGTCCTACCGAAACTATATTGTTATTGACCATATGAGTGTATTCTTCTACATCATCCAGCGAAATTGGTGATAAATAGACATTATCACCTATGATTTTTTTCGCATATTTTCTATCCATATATCCTCCTCTTTTCTCAGGTATTGTTTTATAATATTTTATTCAATCTGCTCCCTGCGTTTTGTAGAAGATATGAACCTCTCCTTTAAAGTTCCCAGATCATCATTTTTTAAGGCATCCTTTATTACATCCAGCTCATTTTCAAACTGTTCTATCATTTTAAGCAGATTATCCTTATTTCCCATAAACAGCTCAGACCATAAGTCTTCATTTATTTTTGCAATTCTAGTTAAATCCCTGTAAGAATCTCCAATGAACTTATTAGTATCGTATTTCTGACTATCACTATTCACTAGTGCTACTGCTATTGCATGAGTCAGTTGGCTCGTAAAAGCAATAATTTCATCATGTTCTTTTTCAGTTAGGAAACTGATACTTTTAAATCCCATTTTTCTTATAATTTCTGATAATATCTCCAGATTTTCTATTTTATTCTTTTTATCTTTTATAATGATATAGTTAGCTTTCTTGAATACATTGCTGTCTGCAAAGTCTATCCCTCTTTTTTCACGGCCTGCCATAGGATGTCCAAATATGAAGTCAATATCTTTTCCTGATTTTTCCATTATTGGTCTGATTTCTTCCATTATTTTCCCTTTTATCCCTACAACATCCGTAATTACGGCACCATTTTTAAAATTTTCGATATTATTTATAAAAAATGACTTCATAAGATCTGGATAGAGGGTTATGATGATTAGATCCGATTTCTTAAGAGGCTCCTTAGTTTCCAAAAATCCTTCAGTTATTATTCCTTTTTCTTTTGCCTTAACTAAACTGCCTTCATTTATATCAATTCCATAAATAGTTTTAAAACCTATATTAGTAAGACTTTCAGCAAAAGAACCGCCAATTACTCCCAATCCTACTATAGTTACAGTTAATTCTTCCAATCCATTCGTTTTATCGATTTTTATATTCTTATCCACAAAATACCTCTATTAATATTTTTCTTATCTGATTATTCCTGTATCTCTTACCTTATTATCTTTAATAACAGCTCTTCCGAACTCTAATTTATACTTAACACCAATTGGTTTTAGTTTTTTTAACGAAGTCTTTTCAACTTTATCTTTTCTATCTATATAATAACTGGCTGCATCTTCGCTTGAGTCAATTCTTTTTATAGAGGAGGAAGCATATTTTTCCTGACTTCTTAAAATTTTATAAATTAAATGTGTCAATTTACTGTTTTTATCTAACTCAAAATTTGCCCCTATATCAGCTATTCTTGCTCTATTTACAACAAATTTTTCTACAAATTCTTTTAATAGAGGTACTTTCTTAATAGAATCACCCATTATAAACAAATCCATATGTGCCTTTATCTCCATACCCATATCTTTAGGCTTTTGTTCAAATTCAATATTCCCTTTTTTATTTTTTCTCTCTATTTCATATATCCCTTTTAATTTTTGTGATAAATCTGTCAGTACATTTGGATCATAATCATAACATAATTTAAGCATATCATAATTATCCATATGAATACTTATTCCGGAATTTTTTTCTCCAAACCTGAATTCTACTTCTAAATAATATTTTTTATTTCCTATTTCATATTCTATTCTCATTTTTTTTGTCCCCTGGCATATTTTATTATATTCCTCTTAGTAAATATCCTGGTATATTTTTTAAATATTCTATTATATCTTCTACATATCTTATGTCTTTTGTAAGTTTTATTTTTTTTAATTCCCCGTTATATATCTCGTATTCTCCAAGTATATTCTCTCTGCTTTTCAAAGTATATATCTCTAAAATTATTTTCCTATCTTCTTTTTTCATTAATTTATAAAATTTTGCTATTTCTGTTGCAAGACTGTCTATTGTTTCATAGTCTATTAGAGTGGATACTGATACTACTAAAAGGGCTTTATTTTCTTCAGATTTGATTTTATCATTCATATAGTAGCACAATTCTTCTTTATATTCTTCTTTTCCCGCTTCTTTTATAAGAACTCCCGTATTTTCTTCCTTGTAACATACTACATTTACAAGTGGTAGTTTTAATATTTTTTTCATCAGATCTTTTTTATCCTTAATCTCTTTTACACCTGAGTTATATGTTATCCTTTTAGGATCTGCATACATCTGATGATAAAACTCTGTCATGGGATAGCTTGCAAAAAAACTTAGCAATATTAATATTAAAGTTCTCATATTTCGTTTAATCACATACATTGCCGTCATAAGTATCAGCTGAAATACCATAACTAGTATATAGATTACTATTGCTCTTATATTCTCAGTTCTGTTCATATCAGCATACGGGGAATATTTTAATACATATATGGAAAGTCCGGTTATAAAGCTTATTATATAAATATTATATTTCTTATTAAAAAATATTAAAAATACTGCAAGAAATAAGCATATTCCTATATTTATATATATATATTCGTCCCTGTAATTAATATATTCTCCTTCACTTATTATATTATTATTAGTCAATATAACTATATTTCTTATCAAATGAAATAAGTACAATATATAAGGTGCTTTATTCGATACTTTTTTCCATTTTTCCTTTATACTCTCATCCAATTTTTTCATCCTTTATACTGTAATTAAGTTTACTTTATTTACATATCTTTATCCTATTTTTCTTTCATATAATTTTTTTCTTTATTTACAATATATTCTGTAATATCTGATATTATTTAAAAGTTTTTCCTAATACATTCGCTATCTTCTCAACATTGTTCATCAGAACTTCAAATACTTCAGGTTTTAACGACTGAGGTCCGTCTGATAATGCCTTGTCAGGTTCAGGATGGACCTCCACCATTAAACCATCTGCTCCTGCTGCTACCCCTGCCATCGCAAGCGGTTCAACCATCCAGAATTTACCCGTCCCATGGGCTGAGTCCACTACTATCGGTAAATGAGTAAGCTTCTTTATCATCGGTACCGCATTCAGATCAAGAACATTCCTGTATGCCGTCTCATATGTCCTAATACCCCTCTCACATAAAACTACATTCTCATTCCCTCCTGCTAGTATGTACTCAGCTGACATCAGCCATTCCTCCACCGTCGCACTTAGCCCCCTCTTAAGAAGTACCGGTATCCTTGTCTTCCCTACCTCTTTCAGAAGATCAAAGTTCTGCATGTTCCTTGCTCCCAGCTGAATCATGTCAAGATGTGGTCCAAATTCATGAAGCTGGGATATGGACATCACTTCACATACTATAGGAAGTCCTGTCTCCTCTTTCGCCTTCTTCATAAGCTCTATACCTTCCATCCCCATCCCCTGAAATGCATAGGGTGATGTCCTCGGCTTTACTACTCCTCCTCTTAACATATTAGCTCCAGCTTTCTTTACAGACCTCGCCGTTTCCAATATCTGTCCTTCACTTTCTACTGAACATGGTCCGGCCATCATTACCAGATTCCTACCTCCTATTTCCACATCCCCTATCTTCACTACCGTGTCTTCCGGCTTGAATTTCCTGCTCGCACGTTTATACGGTTCCTGTATTCTCTGTACATCAAGAACATAGTCAAGTGACTGGATATGTTTTATATCAATTGAACTTATATCTCCGACTAATCCCAGTATTGAATATTCCTCTCCAATAATCAGCTTGACTTTTACATTATTTTCACTTTCCAGCCTTGCTATTATATCTTTTAGTGTATCATGACCAATACTTCCATCTACTTTGATAATCATATTTTTAATTCCTTCCCATATTTAATTTTTTATTTTATAAAGATTCTTTTAGTTATTATACCATTTTCTTTTATTATTTAAAAGTTTTTCCTAATACATTCGCTATCTTCTCAACATTGTTCATCAGAACTTCAAATACTTCAGGTTTTAACGACTGAGGTCCGTCTGATAATGCCTTGTCAGGTTCAGGATGGACCTCCACCATTAAACCATCTGCTCCTGCTGCTACCCCTGCCATCGCAAGCGGTTCAACCATCCAGAATTTACCCGTCCCATGGGCTGAGTCCACTACTATCGGTAAATGAGTAAGCTTCTTTATCATCGGTACCGCATTCAGATCAAGAACATTCCTGTATGCCGTCTCATATGTCCTAATACCCCTCTCACATAAAACTACATTCTCATTCCCTCCTGCTAGTATGTACTCAGCTGACATCAGCCATTCCTCCACCGTCGCACTTAGCCCCCTCTTAAGAAGTACCGGTATCCTTGTCTTCCCTACCTCTTTCAGAAGATCAAAGTTCTGCATGTTCCTTGCTCCCAGCTGAATCATGTCAAGATGTGGTCCAAATTCATGAAGCTGGGATATGGACATCACTTCACATACTATAGGAAGTCCTGTCTCCTCTTTCGCCTTCTTCATAAGCTCTATACCTTCCATCCCCATCCCCTGAAATGCATAGGGTGATGTCCTCGGCTTTACTACTCCTCCTCTTAACATATTAGCTCCAGCTTTCTTTACAGACCTCGCCGTTTCCAATATCTGTCCTTCACTTTCTACTGAACATGGTCCGGCCATCATTACCAGATTCCTACCTCCTATTTCCACATCCCCTATCTTCACTACCGTGTCTTCCGGCTTGAATTTCCTGCTCGCACGTTTATACGGTTCTTTTATCCTTTGAGCGTCTATTATATATTCTATTGACAGAAATCTGTCAATATCAACTATACTTGTATCTCCTACCAATCCTATTATAGTATACTCACTACCATGTGATATATGAGCTTCCAGTCCGTATTCTTTAATTCTTTCTAATAGTTTCTCCATTTTTTCCTGTGTAACCGCTGAATCAATTTTAATAATCATTGTTCTTTCCTCCTATTATAATATTTTGAAAATAAAAAACTCCCTTAAAATTTAAAAACATCCCTGATACTTTTTTGTATCATTAATAATATTTA
>CAYYAV010000064.1:0-8556 GCA_964469865.1 uncultured Fusobacteriales bacterium
AGTATCTTTTCCTTCGTAGTATAGCTGAATAAGCCATCAAAAGTATCAGCAAGTCCATCTATATGAATAAGCCCTGTTATAATTATTTCTGTAATTATAGTCAGAAGTGCTACCATCTGCCTATTTTCAACTATATTTAAAAGAAAAGAACCTTCCCAGAAAAGGATTGTTCCTATTATAAGACCAACCATCGGAAAGAATCTCATTCCCCTGGCAAGCTTTTCCTCACTATACTCTATCTTTAAGAAAACAGGTATTCTTGTCATAAACTGTAATAACATTAAAAATTGTTCGCCTATATTCCTCATAACTATTCCTTTATATTTCCTATAAGTTTTTCTTTCAGTCCTTTTATCTCTTCAGAAAAGAATACTCTTTCTACGTCCCTGTTATTATATATCTTTTCAAGACTTTTCCTATTTTCCATAAAATAATCCCTAGAATTCTCTAAAGAAAGTAGCTCACAGTTTTCAAGATTTTTTTCTCCACTCCTCATATACTCCAAGGTCAGCTTCCTTCTGTATTCTACATCAGCCGTTATCATCCCAATTTCAGGGTCAGCCTTTTCATCTTCCAGTTTTATATAGTCTCTTAAATCATTTTCATATTCAATTCTATATATTTCCTTGCTCCCTGGATAGGACATTTTGTCCTTATTATTGGAAATTTTCATAACGTTCTGTCCATTTATCTTACTCATTTTATAGACAAGGCTCACAGTATTATCAGGAAGAGATATTGCATCTCCTACTCCAAAAATATCTACATTGGTATTCTTTTTAATCATTTCCCGTATCTTATCCTTGTCCAGTCCTCCTGTTAGGATTATTTTAGCATTATTTAGCCCTGATTTTTCAAGTTTTTTCTTGCATATGTCTGCATAGTCTGACAGATTTCCTGAATCTATCCTTATACCATAAGTGCCTTCATAGCTGTCATTTATATTATTATTTTTAAAAGCATCTATAGCATTGTCTATTCCACTTCCCAGAGTATCATATGTATCTATAAGCATTATAAGGGGACCCTTTTTAATCATATTTTCCTTTATAAAAAGGTCAAAAGCTCTGTACTCTCCTTCTTTGCTCATTCCAAAAGTCTGGACATAGGCATGTGTCATAGTTCCTGTGCTCTTCCAGTTATAACTGTATTCTCCCATAATACTCGCATGTCCATCACACCCTGTAATATATGCAGCTTTTGTTGAAGCCATCGCCCCTTCAAAACCAGCACTTCTCCTAGTTCCAAAAAACAATACCTTTTTATCTCCAGCTTCCATGACTATCCTTGCAGCAGCAGTAGATGTCAATATATGATGATTTAGAATATTTAAAATAGGAGTTTCCAGTATCTTTGCCTGAATAAGAGGAGCCTTTATTGTTAATACAGGTTCATTTGTAAATACTATTTCACCATTTCTTACTCCTTTTATATCTCCTTTAAACTTAGTATATGTTAGATATTCTATCAGATCACGGTCATCCAGTATTTTTTTAAGATATCCTTTTCTGATCTCTGGGCGGGTTTCATTAAGTATATCAATAAGCTCAAGTATTTCCTCGATTCCATTCATTATTCCGAAATCATTTTTATCTTTCATTCTTATAAATACATCAAAGACCGCTTTAAAATTTTCCATATTATTTCTAAGATACACACTACTTTCAGTATACTGATACCTGTCTGAATTCATAAATTTGAAAAATTTGTCTTCTCTGTATTTCAGATTATCTGATATTATTTGTCTATTTTCAGTCTTTCTACTTCTCATCAGGACCTCGCTGCAAAATCTACTTTAAATTTATCTTAACACAAGTACAGCTCTATTTAAATTCCGGGAACTGGAAAATTTTTATATATTGTAATCCTGTCCATTTATCTTTATATCATATAATTCCATCAATTTTAGAGCTACTCCATTCCTTGAATTACTTGTAACTACTTCATTTTTTGGAAGTGCTGCTTTCAATGTATAGTGGGCATTTTTCATGATAAAGCCTTTTTTCACAGATTTAAGCATCTCATAATCATTAAATCCATCTCCGAAAGCCACAACTTCTTCTAGAGAGAATCCCTTTGCTTCTCCTAACTTTTCTATAGCTTTGGCTTTATTTACTCCTATATCAAATATTTCAAGGCATTCAGGATGAGTAAAGGCTATATTAACTTCTCCATTAGTCCTATCCAATATTATTTTTTCCAGCTTCAGCAAATCCTTATGTGGTCCAATAAAAAAAATTTTTGTTATATCTCTTTTCCTTAACTCATCCACCCCAACAACTTCATACATATATGTCGGTTCTTCTTCAAAGGGATTTATTTTTCTTACCTTGTCTGTTAGAAACCATCTGTTGTCACTATATATATTTATATGAATCAAATCAGAAACTTCCAAATAATCTATATCCAATATCGCATCCCTATATTTTTCTTCAAGGTTATTCCTATAAATTTCTTTTCCGTATTCATCATTTATTACGCCACCATTCGCTGTAATAAGGGGAATTTTTATCCCTATTGATTCCATTATCTGTTTAGCATCAGGATATGCTCTTCCTGTAGCAATATAAAACTGTATTCCCATCTCCATCAATTTCCTAATTACCCTTTTTGAAAGTTCTGATACTTCCTGATCTGAATTCAGCAGTGTACCATCCAGATCACTTACAACTACTTTATACATTTCTTCTCCTTATCTGATTATTTTCTACCTTCTATTTGAAAGTATATCATACTATCCTTCTTTTTTAAATACTTTATTTTAGAATTCCTTTTAGTTTTAAAAGATTAAATATATATTTTTCTAAGTGACTTATAAGTCATTTATTGTAGAATTAA
This sequence comes from uncultured Fusobacteriales bacterium, assembly GCA_964469865.1. Lineage (GTDB taxonomy): Bacteria > Fusobacteriota > Fusobacteriia > Fusobacteriales > Leptotrichiaceae > JAGOWQ01. The sequence continues at coordinate 2,839 of CAYYAV010000064.1, forward strand.
TGAAGATGGAAAAACTCCATTTAATAAAATTTGTTTTTTTAAAACAAAGAAAGGTAGTAAAATTATGAAAAAAACATTATTAGGATTATTTTTAGTCTTAGCTGCTGCTGCTTATGCAAACAGCACTATTGAGCTAAAAGGAGCATTAGATGTAGGAAATAAATATCATTTTGAAAATACATCTGTTAAAGGTAAAGGAGGTTCCGGAGAAATAGGAGCCGAATACAGATATGAAGTTACTCCAGGATTGGAAATAGGTGGCGGTGTTGCTTATCAGTTCCATGATGAATTAAAAGATTATACTGGAAGTCTGTATAATTCTGTACCTATTTATGCTACTGCAAAATATAGCTTTGATAACCCTTCTATTGTCAGACCTTATGTAAAGGGCGATCTAGGGTATTCAATAAATACTGATGAAGCCAAAGACGGTCTGTATTATGGTGTTGGTGGAGGTCTTGAAATCAAGAACTTTAACGTAGAGGTAATGTACAAGGAAAACAAAGGAAAATACAGTGTAGGATCTACTGATTATAAAGCTGATTACAGAAGAGTCACTCTTGGAGTAGGTTATGACTTTTCGTTAGGATACTAATTTAAGATTTTAATATTGAATTAATAAAATCCTGCAATAATAACAATTGAATAATAATAAAAATCCGGAGAAAGTATTCTCCGGATTTTATATTTCTTTGAAATTATTTTACCATGAACCGCCGCCGCCGCCGCCGGAGCCTCCGCCAGAAAACCCTCCACCTCCGGAGAATCCTCCACCACCAAATCCGCCGCCTCTGGAACCGGAACTTTTTAATGTACTGAAACTCTTCTCCATTATCCTGTCATAAGCTTTATTATATTCACTGGAAATGTAATTAGAGAATCTATAATCATTATATGTGTTAAAATATATCCTACTGCTGGTCATACTGTCATAATACATATTTTCGTCTAAATTATAGAGCTTTATTGCCTTCTTCATAAGATTTATAGCTTCATTTTTTACTCCAAGTGCTACTGCATAAGGTAATATCTTCTTAAAATACAGGACCAGCTCATCTACATCATTAAATTTCCTGATCTGATTTTCTTCTGCTGTCTTTATATACATTTTCATGCCTTCCAGATATTCTTTCTGTCTCAGCCCTTCATTTGTATACTTTCCTATAACTTTAGAGTATATGCATAGTATCACTAAAATTATACCAGTTGTCAAAAATGCTGAAATTCCGAATCTAGAAGATTTAATCAGAAGGAATCCTCCCAGCAGGATTCCCAACAGGAATGATTTACCTCTGAAAATATTTATTAAAACCGGAATCAAAACTGAAGAAAGTGAAAATAGTACAATTACTGCCATTATCCCAATAAATACCGAATTTGTTCCGATATCATTAAACCCCGTATTATTCCCGCTTACAAAAAATATCATTATTATAGCAATAATAAAAGGAATCAGAAATCCTGTATTACCCTTATATACTTTATCACTGTATTTATCTCCCATTAAGGTCAGGATACTGTTAGCAGCACTATAGAGCTTATCCCCATCACCGAAGATATTACTCTTGTTATTTGAAAGAGCACTTAGAAGTTTATTTTCTTCTTCAAATAGTCTTTCATTACCTGTCTGAGTACTATTTAAAGTATATTTAACATTTTTGCCATTTCCAGCCTCGTCTTCTGCTTTTATATAATCCTTTGAGAGCAGTGAAAATGCTCCGACAGTAAGCAGTTCCTTAGGTTCTCTTGAACCATTTATATACGCAGCATATATCGGGGATATGTCCTGCGGTATATTAAATTCCGGAATTATCGCTTTCTTATTAGGATCTTTTCCAAATAATGTCCATGTTATAAAAGAATATATCAGTAATCCCAGTATGATTAAAGGGCTTATCACTATTAACGGATCTGCATAATAAAGTGTCTTCACCTTATCAATAATAGATGGATTTATTTTATCAGTCTTCAGATTTATTAGAAAACTGATTCCGTTATATGGAGCCAACTGCTCCTTTGTACTTATTCCAATTTCCCCGTCATTATCCGTCATGATATAATTGTTTCCCGTCTCTCCAAATTCTCCCGTGTATATCTCAAGCTTCTCGATTTCATCTTTTTCTATAGGCTGTCCATCCGAGAATTTTAGGACTACATCTGCTTTTTCTATGGGGACTCCCCAGAACTGTCCTATAACATTATAATATATCTGATAGACTCCATCTTTTTCAAATACCGCATTGTAAATTGTATAGTTAAGTTCATAATTATTTACACCTGCATCAACATACCTGTCAGCTGAGCCTATTCTGTATCTTATCCCTTCATGAAAATTCCTTGTTGTATATTCTTCAGGGATTCCATTCCTTGTAACTGAATTCATTTTCACATAGGACTTATAAATATCTATCCCATCTTTCTGAGAACGTAACGGAATATCACGATAGATTCCATGTTTAAATCCGGTATCAAACTTATATCCTATTTTTTCATTTACCGTTAATGTCCCATTCCTATTTACAAGTATTTCAACATCATAATTTTTAATTGATTCAGCTCTTATTAGCTGACTATTTAAGATAAGAAAAGATACAGAAAATAGAAACATTAAAAATTTATTTTCTAATATTTTAAGAAATTTCAGACAATTCATTATTACCCTCCCAATCTCTTTTAATTCTTATTTCATTAATTAAAATTTAACTTCAGGAGCCCTATCTGCTCCTTCTACTGCGTCAAAGAAAGCAGCTTTCTTAAATCCAAAAATTCCTCCAAAGAGATTGTTCGGAAATGTTTCTACAAATGTATTCCTATCCCTTACTGTTCCGTTATAATATTTCCTTGAGCTCTGAATTTCTGTTTCTATTTGGGACAATTGGCTCTGTAAATTTAAAAATCCTTCATTTGCCTTTAAGTCAGGATAACTTTCCTGTAACATCATTATAGATCTTAATGTCTTTGTCAGCTCATTTTCAATTTTCTGTATTTTTTCAATATTATCAATATCCTTTGTATCGATAGACATCATCTGGCTTCTTAGCCTTACTACATTCTCCAGGGTTTCCTGCTCATGAGTGGCATATCCCTTGACCGTGTTTACAAGGTTAGGAATTAAATCAAGCCTTTTCTGCAAATATATTTCTATTCCACTCCATCCCTCTTCATTTAGATTTTTTAACCTGATGTATTTGTTGTATGCTCCCATACCCACTACTACCAATAAAGCAACTATAGCTAAAATAATTAATAACATAATTTTTCTCCTTTTCTATATTTTTATTTTTTATTTATCTGTCTATTTCTTTTGTATCTTTCTATCCTTTTAAAAATAAAGTCAGTAAGTTCTTCCTTTCCTGTTCCCTTTAATGCGGAATAAAAGAACACATCTTCATTATTGAAAACTAACTTTTTTCTTATTTCTTTCAATTGTTTAAATTTTTCATTGCTGGAAAGTTTATCGGATTTTGTAAATACTATATAATATTCCGCATCATAATGTTCAAGCCATTTAAGCATATTCATATCTTCTTGTGATGGAATTCTCCTCAAATCCAATAATAGAAATACAATCTTGTCCCTCGGAGATACCAGATATGTTTCTATTGTTTTCCCCCAGTTTTTCTTTATAGACTCAGGTACCTTAGCAAACCCGTATCCAGGCAAATCTACAAAATAGTTTTCGTCATTTATAATAAAATAGTTTATAAGTTGTGTCCTTCCAGGAGTTTTACTTGTCCTTGCCAGATTTTTCCTGCCCGTCAAAGAATTTATAAGAGAAGACTTTCCAACATTGGATCTTCCTATAAAGGAAAATTCAATACCTTTTATTTCAGGATAGTCAGACTCAGATATAGCTGATTTTATAAAATCAGACTTCTTTATACTCAATTTCTGTCCTCCTTATATTTTAATTTCATTAGAAATATATTTTAAAATTTTTCTTTGCTTCATTCAAGGAATTTTCCTCAGGAATAAAATAATATATTCCATTTATCATTTTTCCATCACCCTTTATTTCCTGCTGTTCAAAGTTTGTCTTACTTATCAGAATAGGAGGAAGGGTAGAAATAACTTTTAAAGGATTAAAGTTTATTTCCATTTTTTCATCCATATAGGAATAAACACTCGGGATATATGCCCATCCAACAGGTGACACAAGTTTTTTTACTATACTCTGGATAACCTGCCTTTGTCTTTCATCCCTCTTAAAAGCACTATCAGTTTTTCTATGTCTTGTATAAGCAAGTGCTCTTGCTCCTTTTATATTATATGCCTTTCCTTCAACAAATTTTTCATCATCCTGGACAAACGTATGGTTTGCAACTATATCTACTCCACCGATTATATCTGTCAGTGAAATGACATCATCAAACCTGAACAGTACTGTATAATTTACCTTTGTATCAAGTAATTTCTCAACAGCCTGTTTTGAACATTCTGTTCCTCCAAAAGCAAAAGAATGTGTTATTTTATCTACTTTACCTCCTTTTTCACAGGGAATTTCAGTATATGTGTCTCTTGGTATTGAAACCATCCTTATTTTCCCGAGAAGAGGTGTAACTTTAACCAGAATCATCCCGTCACTTCTTGACCCTTTCAATGGCTGATGAGGTCTTGCGTCACTTCCTAAAACCAATACATTAAATGGTATACTTAACCATACTAAACATCCTACAAATATTATCATTATTATTTTTTTCATAGCTATCCCTTCTAAATGGATAAAATATCAGAATATTAATTTTTCCTGTCTATCTCTTCTAAAATTTTATCTATTTCAGTATATAATTCTTCCAGAGTATTATCATTTTTCAGGATATAATCACTCTTTTTACTTTTTAAATCCAGATCCATTTGAGAATTAATCATATTGAGTGCCTCTTCTTCTGTCCTGTTGTCTCTTTTCATTATTCTTTTTATCTGTGTTTCTTTTGAAGCATATACCAATAAGATAATATCAAATTCTTTTTCTATATTTATCTCAAATAATAGAGGCACATCTACAATAACAGTATTATGACTCTGGCTTTTTTCCCTTATCTGTTTTCTCATTTCATCCAAAATTAACGGATGCATTATAGAGTTTAATACATCTAGCTTTTTTTTATCTTTGAATACTATTTGTCCTAGTTTTTTTCTATTTATTTTACCATTTTCAACCAGTGAACTATCTATATGACTGCATATTTTTAAAATAACATTTTCTCTCTCTATTACTTCCTTTGAAATTATATCAGTATCAATAACCGGATATCCTTTTTCAAGAAACCTTTTAGCCACTGTACTTTTCCCTGTTCCTATTCCGCCTGTTAATCCTATTATCATTTTCATCTCCCCTTTTATTCCTTTAGTCATATTACCAAAATTTCCTGTATATATTTTATATCTTTTTTTCATTATTTGCAATATTTTTATCATTAAAAATAATAATAATTATATATTATATAAAAATTTAATAAAAAATCTATTTTATGGTATAATTAAGCAAATAATATGAGGAGGAGAAATATATGAGTGACAGAATAGTCATTACTGTAATTGGTAATGATAGACCAGGTATAGTTGCTAATGTATCAGCAAAATTAAGTGAATCAGAAATCAATATTATTGACATTACTCAAAAAGTGTTCGAAGATAAAGTTTTTGCTATGATTATGTTTGTAGAATCAAAGGAAGAAAAAAATATAAAGGCTCTACAAGAAGAATTCAAGAGCCTTG
>CAYYAV010000065.1:0-8499 GCA_964469865.1 uncultured Fusobacteriales bacterium
ATCTAATTTATACCTTTTTTTTTCTCACAATTCTATATTATAAGAAATATGATTTTTAATATTATTTTGGTATATATACCAAAATAATATTTATTTATACATTTTATTATGTTATAATGACTATATAAAATTATTTAAGGAGTGATATTTATGGATATTTCTCAAAATCTGGCAACGAATATCCTTTACCAGATGAAAGATATTATAAACCAGGATTTAAATTACATTAATATAGATGGTACAATAATAGCCAGTACAGATCCGAAAAGAGTAGGTACCTTTCATGCTGCATCACTTGAATGTATAAGGAAAGGCAAACAGGTAACTATTGAATATGATAACCAGTACATAGGAAGTAAGAAAGGGATAAATATGCCTATATATTTTGATGAGTCCATTATAGGAGTCATAGGCATAACGGGAGATAAAGAAGAAGTAAGTAAATTTGGTGAAATTATAAGACTTATGACATCTATCCTTTTAAAGGAAGCATGGATAAAAGATCAGAATATACGAAAGAGGGAGATAATAAAAGCTTTTATCGAAAGAATTATTCTGAAATACGAACACGATTTTTTCCCGATGTCAGATTTTCTTTTTCCCTATGTAGTAATTGTCGGAAACTTTGAAAATAATAACATCTTTTTAATCGATGATAATATATACAATATATTAAAAAATAATCTCTCTCATAACAGACATAATTTTTTCACAGTTTCAAGAAATGAGATTATTATTTTATATAATTATAAAAAAAATGAAAAAATAAGTACCTCTATTGAACTGTTACAAAAAGATCTCCTGGAGAAAACCAAACTGAACTTTAAATTTGGTATCGGAACCAGGTCCTTTGATTATGAAGATTTAAAGATATCCTATAAAAATGCAAAAGAAGTTTTAAAAATGTCCAGTATTTTTTCTGTTTCAAGATCTGTCTTCAGTCATGATGAAATGGATCTGGAACTTCTTTTCATGAATTTAACAAAATCCAGTATGTCCAGTTTCAAAGAGAAGGTTTTTAAAAACCTTTCTCAAAAGAATCTGGAAGAGTTCTCAACTATTCTGTCAATTTATGAAGAATATAATGGAAGTATTACAAAAACAGCTGAAAAGCTATTTATGCATAAAAATACTCTGCAATATAAACTTGGAAAAATAAAAAAGCTTAGTGGATACGATCCCAGAATTTTAAGGGATTTTACCATACTAAGCCTAGCTTTCAAATTAAGGAATATTGATTTGGAAACTATAGATTATATTGATTTTTCCCAATAATCCTTAAAAAGCTCCACTATTTTCTTTATAGGTTCGGTAATATATCGATCTTTTTTGTGTACCGCACAGTATTCCAGTTCCATCTTTTCAATAAAGGAAAAATATTCTATATTTTCTGACTTATTTGCATGTATTTCCGAAATTATGGTACACGCAGTATTATTTTGTACCATTTTTAATAATGTCTGACTGCTTTTTGTTTCAAACAATATATCAGGTATAAATCCTACCTTATAAAAATATCTGTCTATTATATTTCTTATAGTTGTCCCCACGGGTAGAAGAACAAATTTTTCATTTTTTAAAAGGCTGAATTCACTGATAGAAATTTTATTAAAAAGAAAATCTTTTTTCGCTAGGGGACTTTCTTTTTTTGGAACTGCCAGTAAAAGTTTTTCTTTTCCAATAAGGATATACTTATTTCCTTTCTTTTCTTCTTCTGTAAGATTTACAAATCCTATATCCAGTTCCCCCTCTTCTATCATTTTTTGCTGTAAATCTACGCTTGCTTCTACAGGCTCTATTTTTATGCCTGGATATATTTTGTAAAAAGAGGGGTATACCGAAGCAAGTATGAGCATTCCCCGTTCAGGAGTCAACCCTATCTTTATTGTTTCTCTGTATTTTCTGGTAATGTCTTCTATCTGATTATATGTATCCTTTTTTATTTCCAATATCTCCTTTGCTTTTCTTATGTATATTTCTCCTATTTCTGTAGGAGTCATGGCTATTTTTGAACGGTGGAACAGTTCAGCTCCCAGTTCTTTTTCCAGTTTCAGAAGCTGCTGATTCAGCGCTGACTGGGTTATGTACATTTTCATTGAAGCTTTAGTTATATTACCTTCATCTGCTATTGCAACGATATATTCTAACTGCCTGAAATTCATATTCTTCTCCATTCTATAAATATTTTATTATTTACATTCCCGATTTTCTGAAGCATATCCTTATATTCTTAAAAAAATTAAGAGATATCTAAATATTATAAGTTTGACTTATATATTTTTATACACTAAAATCAGATTAAATACAAGTTTTATTTTTGGAGGGAAAAATATGAGTGAAAGATTATTTATCAAAGTTCATGATAATGATAATGTAGCCATTGCTGTGAATGAACTTCAGGAAGGTACAAAACTGACAGATGATATAACTACAAGTGAAATTATTCCTCAAGGTCATAAAATTGCTTTTAAGGATTTCAAAAAGGATGATCCTATTATCCGTTATAATGTCATCCTCGGTTATGCTCTTGATGATATCAGGAAAGGATCGTGGATAAACGAGCATATGCTTGAATTGCCTGTTCCTCCCGAGCTCGATGAGATGAAATCGGGAATAAATATAGTAAAGGATCTTCCTAAAGCCCCTGTAAGGACTTTTGAAGGATATAGGAATCCTAATGGGGGATTTGCGGGTACAAGGAATATACTCGGAATAAGCACTACTGTACAATGTGTTACCGGTGTTTTAAATGTTGCAGTAAAACATATGAAGGAAAAGCTTCTTCCTAAGTATCCTAACGTGGATGACATCGTACCAATTAACCATGCTTACGGATGTGGAGTGGCAATAAATGCTCCTGATGCAGTTATCCCTATAAGGTCCCTCAGAAATATGGCAAAACATCCTAATTTTGGCGGAGAGCTCATGGTCGTTGCTCTTGGATGTGAAAAACTTACTGTGGAAATGCTTATTGATGAGGCGGATATCAAACCTGAAAATGTAATCATTCTACAGGATCTTGCAGGATTTAATGCCATGATTGATAAACTTATGGAAATTGCAGAAGTAAAGCTAAAAAAATTAAATCAAAGAAAAAGAGAAACTCTCCCCCTTTCTGATCTGCTCATCGGCATGCAGTGCGGTGGAAGTGATGCATTTTCAGGAGTTACGGCTAATCCTAGTGCGGGATATGCTTCTGATATGCTAGTTGAAGCAGGAGCTACTGTAATGTTTTCAGAAGTGACGGAAGTACGTGACGGTGTCTATATCTTAGCAGAACGATGCGTAGATGATGATGTTTTAAAAAAACTCATCTCTGAAATGAAATGGTATGACAGTTATCTCGAAAAAGGGAAAGTTGACAGGAGTGCAAATCCTACTCCAGGAAATAAAAAAGGAGGTCTTTCAAATATTGTAGAAAAAGCTATGGGTTCTATTGCAAAATCAGGATCTTCTCCAATTGTAGAAGTTCTTTCTCCTGGAGAAATTCCTACAAAAAAAGGTCTTATTTATGCTGCCACACCAGCTAGCGATATCGTCTGTGGTCCTTCACAACTAGCTTCAGGAATAGGTCTTCAAGTGTTTATGACAGGTAGGGGAACTCCTTATGGTCTGGCAGTTTCTCCGGTTATAAAAGTTTCCTCAAGAAGTAACATAAAAAATCTATGGAATGATTTAATTGATATAAATGCCGGAACTGTTGCTACAGGAGAAAGGACTATAAAAGAAGTTGGAACAGAACTGTTTAACCTTATTATTGACATAGCAAGCGGAAGGAAGAAATCATGGGCGGAACATTACGGACTTCATAATGATTTATGTTTCTTCAACCCTGCCCCTATTACATAATGATATTCTTACAAATTACTTAAAGAGCTATTTAATCATATTGATATACAGATATTACTTTTTATAAAAAATATGAGGGCTCATCGTTGCCCTCATACTCCTGCTACCAGCTTACAAAATTTCTTCTCCTCTGAATATTCATTATGGTTTACTATATTTTCCCTAAAAATTTTTTAATATTTCTCATATTTTTTTAATTGTTGAAAAATTTCCGTTTATTCCTTATATTTACATAATCTTCTTAATATTTCTCCCGCTCTTTTTTGTATTGACTATATATATTTTCGTCTATACTTACGTGTAAATACTATATCCTCATAAGCATCAGATTGGTAGTAAGTCCGGCTGCAGTTCCTATAAGCAATACTGTGCTACCTTCTTTTATCTTACCCATTTCAAATGCTCTGCATAATGTCACAGGAACTGAAGCAGATACCATATTTCCATGTGTTTCCAGAAGATTTATATACCTTTCCTCTGCTATTCCAAGTTTTTCCATTATAAGAGGCATAGCTGAACTGGCCTGATGAGGAATCACCATATCTATATCTGACATTTCCATATTGTTCCTTTCTAAAAATTTTCTGAGCATGTCAGGTATCTTATCTTTAGACAGTTTCAGGACTCTCTTTCCTTCCATGTCAAACATGAATTCCTCCTTTGTCTCCTCACTGTAATATTTAGGATGGTACGCTGAAAGACCTCCCCTTATTTCTGTAGAATGTACTCCTTCAGACCATGTGTTCTGTATTCCGTCAATTATTCCTGAATCTTTTTCACTGTTTTCTACTATTATTGCTGCAGCACCGTCGCTGAAAAGTTCATAGCTTTCAATATGTCCGGGATTTAATGCCTGAGAAGGTACATCAGCGGAAATTATGAGTATTCTCCTGTATCTTTTCCCATCTATAAAAAAAGCCGCAATATCAAGGGCTGTAATAAAGCTTGTACATGTTGTATTTACATCCAGTGCAGGGATATCAGTTCCCTTAGCCAGATATTCATGAATCAGTGCTGCTGTACATGGAATAGGCTGGATTCCCACTGCACATGCTGCTATTATGCAGTCTATCTGACTTATTCTTAGTCCTGCTTTCTGCAATGCTGCTTCTGCGGCTTCTATTGCCAATTTCAGCTGAGTTTCCTTTCCAGATATCCTATACCTTACACTGTTTCCAAAATTTACTGTTTTTTCAGGTAGTTTTATTCCATACCCTGTTATTTGAACCTTTCGCATTTTTCTCCTTTTCCTCTCCTATATCTTATCCATTTTCTGATATATTCTTCTTAACTTGGCATTTTTTTCAGGAAGATAGGGTATAAATACTATTTCTACATTTTCCACTTCCAGCTGTTTAAAAAAAATCCCAAATTCCTCTTTTATTTCCTTTTTTTGATACTCTTCCAGATTTAGTACAGCTATTTCTATTTTGTAATAACTGGTCTGGAAAACCTGATATTCCCTTATTCCCTTACTAAATAGCATACATCTTCTTATAAAATCTGGAAAAACTTTTCTTATATTTCCTTTCTTATCTATAAAATAGAATATATCATCTGATCTTCCTTCGATTTTTTCTATTCTTGTAAAAACTGATCCACATTTACACTTTTCTTTATTTTCCATAAGAATATCGTTGAGATGATATCGTATAAAAGGCTGGCTCTTTCTTTTAAAATCTGTAATAATAGGATAGAATCTCCTATCATCTATATAATCCTTTTCAAATTTTATCCATTCTTCATTCAAATGAATCGATCCGCAATGACATGTATATCCTAGGAGACCTTCTGTAGCCTGATATATCTGATACACAAATTTTATACTAAATATTTCTTTTATCCATTCTGCGTCCTTTTCTTCCAGCACTTCTGCAACAGATATTATCTGTCTAGGAGCAATATTCAACTTTCCTTCCACCTTTTTCTGTCCAAGAATAGAAAGTACAGATGCAGGAGCTACCAGAACTGTAGGCCTATATCGATTCAGCTCTTCTATATGATTTTCTATATCCCTAAAAAGATCAAAATATCTTAATTTTATAAAAAAAGAGTTTATACTTTTATACAGATTATTATCCGCTCTCAGGAAAAAAGCAATCCTATTTCCTAAAATTTTCCCTTTAGGAAGCATTTTCGCCAGAATCATTCCTGCCCATATTCCCTGCTCTTCCTCTGTAGTAACAAATATTCCCCTATGTCCGGATGTTCCTGAAGAAAGACCCACGGATATACCTTTATACTTTTTAGTGAAAATTCTGGTCTTTTCTCCTTCAACGGCTATTTTTAAAGCTTCATCCTTCTTTATCCCCACAGTATTAAGAAGATCAAAATTTTCAACCATAAATTTTTTATTCATCTGGAAATTATCTTTTATCCCATTTTTAATGAAATAAGGTGATTTATTTTTCATATATTCTATGTGTTTTGAAATTTCTTCATACTGGTATTTTTCAAGTTCTTCCCTTGTTTTCCATTTTCTAATCCATCTTGCCTTTATAAATTCTGACAGGAGGATAAATATCTTTTTCATTTAAAATTTTCCTTATCCTTTCTTCGGGATCATGACTAACTGTTATTTTTATCCCTCTTTTCTGTAACTTTTTCAGGATATCTACTCCTTTCTTATATTCCTTGAAGTTATCCTGAATCAGTCTAGGTATTAGTTTCATCTTGTCAGTCAATTTTATAAGTTCTACTCCCCACGAGACGTCAGCCCCTATAAACAGGTTTCTCTCATTTATAAAAAGACACCCCTGCCCTTTAGCATGTCCGTCTATCGAAGTCAGGTACAGACTTCCATCTTTAAACAGATCATTTACTTTCAATGGAAATCCTCTTCTCTTTTCATAATCATTTATTATTATGAGCCTATTTTCAAAATCATCAGGAAAAAATTCTTTAAATATCAGACTGCGAAAATTTCCATTTACATATTCCTCATAACATTTTCCAGTAATTATGAACTTTGCATCAGGAAATTCCCTTATTCCTCCTATATGATCAGGATGTAGATGAGACAAAATTATATATCCTATTTCCTCTTTTCTTATTCCATTATTTTCAAGTTGACTCCGTATTTCCATTTCCTTTTGCATTACTATGGGGTTAGGTGTTCTGTAAATCATATAATGGAACTTATTCTTCATTATATCTGTACTGTATCCCGTATCATATAATATGTATCCTTTCATTCTGTGTTTTATTAAAAAGACTCCAGCAGGGAACTTAATTTCACCGTTTACCGTTTCTCTGAAAATCTGTTCCATTTTATTTTTACAATACCCACAGGAAAAATAATCAATCCTCTCTATTATATCTGACATAGTTTCTTATTCCTTCCCTTATAGTAATTTCAGGTTTATAGCCCAGATCCTTTTTAGCTTTTTCCACAGAAAGAGTCTGGCTGTATTTTAAAAGATAAAGAGTATATAATGTTAAAGGAGGTTCTCCCCCTATTTTGAAAAATGAGTAAAGTTTTTCTATAAGGTTGACGATAAATTTTATAACAGAATAATTAAGCCTGATATATCTCCCTTTTATTCCCATTTCATCAAAAAACAGTTCCAATATTTCCTTGAACTGCATGGGCTCATCATTAGTTATATTATATATGTTTCCTATAGCTTCTTCTTTTTCCAGTGCTAATCTTATAGATAATGCCACATTTTCTACACATGTAATATCTATCATCTGGCTCCCCTCTGAAAATAATGGTATTCCTATTTTACTATTCAGTCTTAATAGCCTGGGAATTATACTTGTATCTCCCACTCCAAAAAGTCCCCTTGGTCTTATTATAACCCACGTCATATTCGAAATTTCTTTTATTCTGCTTTCTGCAAGAATCTTGCTTCTTATATAGAAATTTAATCTGTTTTCAGAAGGAGCCTCTTCTTCTTTAATAAGAAACCCATCTTTCGGCTTTGCATATATACTTGGAGAAGAAATAAAAACTAATTTTTTTATATCTGATTCCTTACAGAACCTTATAATATTTTCAGTTCCTTTCACATTGGAATTATAGAAATCCTTCCATTTCCCCCATACCGTAGATAGTCCTCCTGCATGGACTATATAATCTATATTTTCATCTATATTTTTAAGATCATCTATATTTTCAAAATTCCCTTTTATAAAAGAAGTATGGATATATCTCCTGGAAAGGTCCCTGCCCTTTTCTTCATTTCTTCCAAAAGCTATAACTTTATACCCTTTTTCTGAAAGTTCCTTTACAATATATTCCCCTAAAAAACCTGTAGCTCCTGTTACTAAAACTTTCATTATTCTATCCTTTACTTTTTCATATTCTTATTTATCAGTCGTTCAATTTCTTTTTCCAATATATCAGATGGTCTATATTCCCTATATTTTTTCGAAATCATTTCAAGATTTTTCCAATTTTCCCTATTAATCATTTCCCTTATAGCATTTTCAATGGAGTTTATATCTTTCAGGCTGGCCGGAATTCCTATATCAGCAATTTTAGCTCTTACTGCAAAATCAAACTGGTCATAGTCATGAGGAATTATAACCGACGGTCTGTTATATTTAACAGCATTGTATAAAATACCTGCCCCCCCATGATGTATGACATAGTCTACTTTTGGAAGTATTGCCCCATAATCTACATATTTATATATAAACACA
>CAYYAV010000066.1:0-8419 GCA_964469865.1 uncultured Fusobacteriales bacterium
TAAAAAAATCTTTTTAGGAATTTTGATAAAGAATAAATATTTTTAAGGAGGAATAAGATGGAAACAGCAAGTACAGTAAGTAGTGCACAAATGTTACTGGGATTAGGACTAGGGATAGCAGTGTTAATTTTCCTGTCACTAAAGACAAAGATTCATACATTTATAGCACTTATAATTGCAAGTATTATTACAGGACTAATTGGAGGTCTGGGAGTGGATGCTGTAATGAAGAGTATTACAAAGGGATTTGGGAATACTCTTGCAAGTACAGGAATAATAATAGGGCTTGGAGTTATGATGGGAATCATACTGGAGCAGTCAGGAGCTGCAGAACAGCTGGCTTTTACCGTTATTAAAGCAATAGGAAAGAACAAGGAAGAATGGGCATTGGGAATGACCGGATATATAGTATCTATACCAGTGTTTTCTGATTCAGCTCTAGTAATTTTAACACCTATAGCAAAGGCATTATCAAAATTGAGTGGAAAATCTGTAGTAGGATTAGGGCTGGCATTAGCAACAGGATTACAGTTGACACATGTATTTGTACCACCTACACCGGGTCCGTTGACAGTAGCAGGGATTTTAGGAATAGATGTAGGAGTAATGATTTTGGCAGGAATAGTATTTACATTACCTGTATATGTAGTTTCAATGATATACTGTAAATGGTTAGGAAAAAAAATATATCAGATTCCTACTGATGATCCGAATGCAAAAAGTGAATTTGAAAGGAAAGATTTCAAAGAAGAATATTTAAGATCAATAGAAAATATAGAAGCAATTCATAAAGAAAGGAAGTTACCTAGTGTAGGAGCATCGTTTGCTCCGATAGTTGTACCTCTGCTGTTAATTTTAATTCAGACTGTAACAAAATTTTCAGGATTAAAAGAAGGTATGCTGGCAGAAATAGTAGCATTTTTTGGAAATCCTATAGTTGCACTTATAATAGGAACATTGTTGTCTATTTACGGACTTGGTGGAAAAATGTCCAAAAAGGAAGTTCATGATGCCATGAATAAGGCAATCCAGTCTACAGGAATGATTATGCTTATAACAGGAGCAGGAGGTTCTTTAGGAGTTGTTGTTAGGGATTCAGGTATTGGAGACGCTTTAGGAAAATTAGTATTACAGATAGGAGTTCCTGGTCTCTTAATACCATTTGTTATAGCTGCATTAATGAGGATAGCTCTAGGTTCTGCAACAGTTGCTTTAACTACAGCGGCAACGTTAACAGCACCATTACTTTCCCAACTTGGTATCAATCCTGTACTGGTAGCAATGTCCACGTGTGCAGGAGGAGTAGCTTTCAGTTACTTTAATGACAGTGGATTCTGGGTGTTTAACGGATTATACGGGTTAGAAGATATAAAAGACCAATTCTGGGCAAAAACTATGATTTCCTTTATAGGATCTGGATCAGCATTAGCTTTAGTACTTATTGCAGGAATGTTCTGGAAATAAGTTTACTATTTTAAATAGACATAAAAAAAAGAAAGTGTATAATTTAAGTATATCAGAAGTATCTCTAGGAAATTATTTTCTTGAAATACTTAATTTAAAGAAATTTTAGGAGGAATAGAAATGAAAGTAGGATTTATAGGATTAGGAATTATGGGAAAACCGATGAGTAAGAATATGTTGAAAGCAGGCTATGATTTAACAGTATTTGATTTTAATAAATCTGCAGTGGAAGAAGTAGCTGCAGCTGGAGCAAAAACAGCATCAAGTGCCAAAGAAGTAGGTGAAAATGTAGATGTGCTAGTGACGATGCTACCAAATTCACCGCATGTAAAATCGGCATTATTTGGAGAAAATGGAGCAGCAGAAGGTCTTAAAGCAGGGACAGCTGTCATAGATATGAGCTCTATAAATCCTGTGGAAAGTCAGGATATAAGCAAAAAATTAGCAGAAAAAGGAATTGAAATGCTGGATGCACCTGTTTCAGGAGGAGAACCGAAGGCAATAGATGGGACAATTTCAGTAATGGTTGGAGGAAAGCAGGAAATATTTGATAAATACTATGACTTAATAAAAAGTATGGCAGGTTCAGTAGTAAGAGTGGGAGATATAGGAGCAGGAAATACAACTAAACTGGCAAATCAGATAATAGTTGCTCTTAATATAGCTGCACTAAGTGAAGCTTTTGTCCTATGTGAAAAAGCTAATGTTGATCCACAGCTTGTATTCGATGCTATAAAGGGAGGTCTTGCAGGAAGTACTGTTATGAACGCAAAGGCTCCTATGATGATAGAAAGGAATTTTGAACCGGGATTCAGAATAGAATTACATATAAAAGATCTACAAAACGCCTTGGATACATCTCATGCAATAAATGCATCATTACCATTAACAGCTCAAGTCATGGAAATAATGCAGGCATTAAAAGTTGATGGAAGAGAAAGCAAAGATCATTCTGCAATATTGAACTACTACGAAAAGATAAACAATGTTACAGTAGGAAAAAAATAAATGTGTGGAAAATAAATATATGAAATAAGGAGGAAATGATGATACCTGTAGTTGAAAAAATGGAAGTATTTCCGGTGGCCGGCCATGATTCTATGGAGTTAAATTTATCAGGAGCTCATGCACCATATTTTACACGAAACATTGTTATCCTGACTGATTCCAATGGAGTAGAGGGAGTAGGAGAGGTACCGGGTGGAGAAAAAATAACAAAGGCATTAAAGGATATTGAACATCTGGTGGTAGGTACAAAAATTTCAGATTTTAAACAGACTTTACTAAAGATAAGAAAGTGGTTAGATACAAACATTAAGGATGATGTCAGGGGACTACAAACCTTTGATCTAAGAACAGGAGTACATGTTGTTACGGCAGTTGAGGCACCGCTTCTTGACTTGCTTGGAAAATTCTTGGAAGTACCTGCTGCGGCACTTATGGGAGATGGAATTCAAAGAGATAAAGTGCAGTTTTTAAGTTATTTATTTTATATAGGAGATAGAAAAAAAACAGATTTACCATACCAGAGTGAGGAAAGTTCTGACTGTGAATGGTACAGACTTCGTAATGAAGAAGCACTGACACCTGAAAAAATAGTAGCATTGGCAAAGGCAACAAAGGAAAAATACGGTTTTGTGGATTTTAAGCTAAAAGGTGGAGTTCTTTCAGCAAAAGAAGAATTGAAAGCAGTCCAAGCAATAAAGAAAGAATTTCCGGAAGCTAGAGTTGATCTGGATCCCAACGGTGCATGGTCATTGAAAGAGGCACTGGAAATAAAAGATGAATTGAAAGAAGTACTTGCATACTGTGAAGATCCGTGTGGTGCTGAAGATGGATTTTCCGGTAGAGAGATTATGGCTGAGTTTAAAAGGGAAACAGGTATTCCGACAGCGACAAATATGATAAATACTGATTGGCGTCAGATGTATCACTGCCTTGCACTTAAAAGTGTAGATATACCTCTTGCAGACCCTCATTTCTGGACAATGAACGGTTCAGTAAGAGTAGGGCAGATGTGTAATGACTTTGGAATGATGTGGGGATGCCATTCGAACAATCACTTTGATATATCCCTTGCAATGGTTGTCCAGTGTGCTGCTGCAATACCAGGTAAGATGAACGGTATTGATACACATTGGATCTGGCAGGAAGGAAGGGAAAGACTTACAAAGGAACCTATGCAGATAGTGGATGGCTATATAGAACTTCCTAAAAAAGGCGGTTTAGGGATAGAAGTTGACAGAGAACAGATATTAAAGGCACATAAACTGTATGTAGATAATAATTTAGGAGCCAGAGATGATGCAATAGGAATGCAGTATCTGATTAAAGGATGGAAATTTGATAATAAGAAACCTTGTCTTGTAAGAGACTAGAAGAGTTTGAGTGAATGAAATAATCAAATAGTGAGATACTGAGGAAAGGAAGAAAAAAATGGATTTAAGTTTATTAAAAGGAATATATGTACCAATTATAACACCTGTGACTGAGGATGAAAAAGTAGATGTTGAAAGGTTGAGAAAACAGGTAAATTATATAATAGAAAAAGGTGTGCATGGAATACTTGCACATGGAAGTAATGGAGAATTCTACATGTTTGACGATGATGACTATGAGCTCATTACCAGGACGATAGTAGAAGAAACAAAAGGAAGGGTTCCTGTTTTAATGGGAATAGGAGCAATAAGAACATCAAAGGCTGTAAAACTTGCACAGATGGGAAAACGTATAGGAGTAGACGGATTATCCGTTCTACAGCCAATGTTCTTAAAACCGACAGATGAAGAATTATTCTTATATTTTAAAGCAATAGCAGATTCTGTTGAAGATCTGCCGGTATTATTATATAATAATCCAAGGATAGGATATACAATATCTGCTGATCTTGTAGAAAAAGTGGCAAAGGAAGTAAATAATATAGTAGGGATGAAGGATTCAAGCGGAGATATAAATCAGCTCATGGAGTTTATAAGAAGGACGAGAAACCTTGAATTTAAAGTTTTTGGTGGAAAAGACACAATGATTTATGCTTCACTTGCAGTAGGAGGAGTAGGAGCGGTCTGTTCTACAGCAAATATGTTTCCAGAAATTGTTACAGAGATTTATAATAAATATATAGAAGGGGATTTAAAAGGAGCTTTAGATTTGCAGTATAGGTTTAACCCTGTACGAATGGCTCAGGATAAGGCAAGTTTTCCTGTAGCCACAAAAGATATGGCGAATATTAACGGAATGAAAGTAGGAAATCCTGTTAAACCAAGCCTTCCGTCTAAAGATAATCTTATAGAATTTTTTAAGGATAAAATGAAAGAGGCGGATTTACTGATAAAGGAGTAAATAATGGGAAAAAAAATGAAAATTATCATAGCTGCAGACTCGTTTAAGGGAAGTGCAACATCTGATGAAGTTTCTGACAGTATTGAAAAAGGCATAAGAAAATTTTCTGAAATAGAAACAGAAATAAAGAAAATTCCTATAGCAGATGGCGGTGAAGGGACAGTAGATGCTGTTGTGAAAGCAACTGATGGAATTTTTGAATATATGGAAGTAAAAGGTCCGCTGGGAAAAGTTGTAAAAGCAAAATTTGGATTTATCCATAATGATACCGCTATTCTGGAAATGGCTGAAGCCTCGGGAATAAACCTTATATCTGAGGAGGAAAAAGATCCTTTCAGGACAAATACCTACGGAGTGGGAGAAATATTAAAATATATACTGGACAAAGGTATAAGGAAGATATTTATCGGGATAGGTGGAAGTGCAACTAATGATGGAGGAGCAGGAATGCTTCATTCGTTAGGAGTAAGATTCTACGATAGTGGAAATAATGAAATAGGATATTGTCCTGAAGAATTGAAAGAATTATCGAAAGTGGATATAACAGGACTTGATAAAAGAATATTTGAGTCAGAAATAATAGTCCTGTCAGATGTTTCAAATCCTTTATGTGGAGAAAATGGGGCTTCGTATATATACGGACCTCAAAAAGGTGCCAGTCCTGAAGATATAGAAGTTCTCGATAAAATCCTTGAGAATTATGGAAATATTGTGGACAGGGAATTGAAAGATTCTTTTATGCAAAAGCCTGGAACAGGTGCTGCCGGCGGGTTGGGTTATGCCTTATTAAGTATATGCCGGGCTGAATTCAGAGTAGGAATTGATGAGATAGTTAAACTTATAGGTCTGGAAGAGGAAATAAAAAACTCCGATCTTATAATTACAGGAGAAGGAAGAATAGATAATCAGTCTGTTAATGGAAAGGCTCCGATAGGTATTGCGAAAATCGCCAAAAAATATAATCTCCCTGTTATAGCCATAGTGGGAAGTTCCGCACTTCAGCTAGATGATATCTATCAGAATGGAATAGATCTGGTGCTTGATGTTATAAATGAGCCTATGAAATTGGAAAGGGCAATGTCAGAAGTTGATAAACTGCTTGAATTTGCAGGAGAAAAGGCAATAAGAGCTTATTTTTTAGGGAGAAAGTATGGGAAAAATAATAAAGCTGTCTGATGGGACTGAGATACCCAACATAGGGATAGGAACATGGAACATAGGAGATTCGTTTTCAAAAAGAAAAGAAGAAATTGAAAGTATAAGATATGCTATAGACAACGGGATTTATCTTATAGATACAGCTGAAATGTATGGAAATGGTAACAGTGAAAGACTTGTAGGAGAAGCACTGAAAGGAGTGGATAGAAAAAAAGTATATATTGTATCCAAAGTTCTGCCAAGTAATGCCGGAAAGAAAAAAATATATTCTTCATGTAAGAATTCTTTAAAAAGATTAGGAACGGACTATATGGACTTATATCTTCTTCATTGGAGAGGAAATATTCCCTTTGAAGAGACAATAGGTTGCATGGAAGAACTGAAAAAATCAGGGGTAATTAAAAACTGGGGAGTATCAAATATGGATATAGAAGATATGGAAGAACTGCTGTCTGTTCCAGAAGGGAAAAACTGTGTAGTAAATCAGGTCTTGTATCATTTAGGATCAAAAGGAATAGAATATTCTTTGAAACCTTATACTGATGAAAATGGAATAGTCACAATGGCCTACTGTCCGATAGCCCAGGGAGGGTCATTGAGAGAGGGGCTCCTTTCTTCCGGAAGTGTCTTGGAGATAAGCCGGAAATATGGAATTTCTCCTATTCAGGTACTGCTCTGCTATGTGCTGCAGAAAGAAAATATTATTGCTATTCCTAAAGCTTCACGCTTAATACATATGAAAGAAATAGTAGAATGTAAAAATATAATTCTTGAGAAAGAAGATATAGGATTACTTGAAAAGGAATATCCTAGACCTAATAGGAAGATGCCTTTGGATATAGAGTAAATCAGTTAATCCATAATAATTTTTATAAATTATGCTTATAAAAAGGAAATTTTACCTGTATCGGACTGATAAAATAAAAGCACCCACCATTATAATCCGGGGGATGCTTTTTTTATTTTCTATGTTCTTCATCAATCAGCTTAAGTATTTTTAATATGGCTACAGCAAGGAAAACTGATGTATGGTGGGAAAAATTCCCTCTTTCAGCTATATAAGAAATTATCATAAATATTTTCATATTTCAAGGGAAAAATAAATTTAATTATGGTATAATTAATCAAAATAATAAATTGCATGAGGTGATTTAATGAAAAGATATCTGGCAGCAGTGTTAATCCTGTTCACTTTTTCTTTATCAGCTTCGGAAATAAAGAAAAGCAGTAAAGAAATAAAGAGTTTGAAAAGACTCAAGCAAAAGGACTACAGAAAGTTTAAGTATTCTGAAACAATCTTGACAGAGAAGGTAAAAAGGACATGGGAACTTTCCTGTGAAGAACTTCAATGCAGGATAGACTACTTCAGGAGGGATATTCCTAATAAGAAGGAGTATACTTATGAAAAAGATATAAAGCTTTCAGATGAAAAGGAAAAAGAAGGAATTGTAAAGAAGATAGCTGAAGGTATGCAGAAATTACAGAAAGGAACAGCTGTAACCACAAATATATCATGGGAAAGTGTACTGATACTGGGCAATGGAAGTGCATATTATGGAGATGCTCAGAATGAAGAATTTTATCCTATACTGGACAGGCTTCTTGGAGAAAATTTTGAGGAAATAGAGGAAAAAATAGAAGAGGAAATAAATGATAAATAACTTGTTAAGAATATTGGAAAAACATCAGCTTATTATTGTAAAAATTATTATTAAATGATATAATTAATCGGAAAATTTTTAGTTAAGGTATAATAAGGTGAGTACCTTGAATTAATTAAAAGGATGTGATGAATGAGTTGGAAAGAAAACTTACTTTATATGGTTTTAACAATCTTACAAAAACCTTAAGTTTTAATATATATGATGTATGCTATGCAAAGACGGAGAGGGAGCAGAAAGACTATATTGCATATATAGATGAGCAGTATAATTCTGAAAGGCTGACCAAGATACTAATCAATGTAGCAGAAATGATAGGAGCACAGGTCCTGAACATATCAAAGCAGGACTATGATCCTCAGGGGGCTTCTGTAAATATCTTGATAGCTGAAGAAAGGATTGATCCAACTAAAATTGATACATCCTGTAATAGGGGAAAGCCGTTTTTTGAAGCAAGTGGAGAAGAAAATAGCAATAAAGACAGAGAACAGACTGAAACAGTTCATGCACACCTGGATAAGAGTCATGTTACAGTCCACACCTTTCCTGAATATCACCCAGATAATTCTATTTCCACTTTTCGGGTAGATATAGATATAGCTACCTGTGGAGAGATATCCCCCTTGAACACCCTGAATTATCTTATAGACAGTTTTGATTCTGATATAATAACTATGGATTACAGGATAAGAGGATTTACAAGGGATATAACAGGGAAAAAATTCTTTGCTGATCATAAAATAACGTCTATTCAGGATTTTATAGAGCCTACAAAACTTAGGAAATATGATGCTATT
>CAYYAV010000067.1:0-8401 GCA_964469865.1 uncultured Fusobacteriales bacterium
GTAAAATAAATAAGGATAGCTGTAAAATATCGGCGTACAGGACTTCAATAATTGAACAGATATAGGAAAAGAGGATGGAATTATGAGGCAGAGGAATGTAAACAAAATCCGATATGTGATACTGATACTAGTCCTATTTGTAAAAATAGGAACTGTTATACAATCCAATGTAAGGAGAACAACTATAAAAGTAATAAATCCAAGAGTGAGGATTTCCGCGGAAAGAGCCAAAGAGATTATTTTTTCTCATGCAGGTGTTGAAAGAAAAAAATCAAGAATAGTGAAACTGATATTAAACAGGGAAGAAGGTATATACTTATATGAGGTAATATTTTTTACAGAAGATAGGAAATATGAATACAGGCTGGATGCTAATAATGGTACAGTAGTAAATGTACGTCAGTCAGAAAGAAATGAACACCAAAAGCAAAATCCAGGGAAAGGATTCTTCTTTGGTCTTTTTTAGACTGGAGAGAGGAGGTAAATAATGAAGGATATAACAATAAGAAGAAAAGTATTAATAATATTCTATATATTTATGTGTATATTTCCTGTAAGAGGAGCGATAAATGAAGAGACAGAGGCAAATAGAAGAAAATTTTTAGAAGAAAAAGGGATAAGTAAAAAATCTATTGACTATTTTATAGAGGCAATTAAGATTGAAGGGGTTACAGACTATCAAAAAAGAAGGCTTTTAGAACTCTCTATAGAAGAAGATAGAAGAAATGATATGTCATATATGGCTTTAGGAGCATGGTGGTATTTTAAATCCAATTATGTAACTGAAAATATGAGGAAGGATTTTCTGAATAAGGCATTAGAAAACTATAAAATAGCGAATAAACTTACCTCTACACCTGTCAGTTTTGGTTTAGTGGGAAAGATATATTTTCTTCTGGAGGAGTATGAAGAGGCAGAAAAGATATTTGACAGAATGATAAAGGAGATACCTGACAGTTCGCTAGGATATTATGGGAAAGCTTTGCTCGAAATAAACAGGGGAAACAGGAATTTTGAAAAATCTCTGGAATACCTGATTAAAACAGAAGAATTATATGAAAAAGACAAAGGATGGGGAGGAGTTGATATAGGGAGGGTTAAGCTGTTCAAAATTCTGATATATAAGAATATGGGAAATTATGAAAAGGCTTTCAATTCCTTTTATGAAGGATATCCTGTAATGGCTGATGAATTTACTGAAAGATATCTGAGCCTTATAACAGAATTTATAGTAAAAATGAATAATGATATAGAGAAAACATACCCGGAACTTTATAAAAGGAATATAAGAAAATTTAAGGAACTGGATATGATTGACTGAAAAATGTAACAGAAAAGTACGGATAAATAGAATAGAAAATAATCAAGAGGTTGAAAAATGGTTGCCGAATATGAATATGAAAAATTATTGGAAAGAAAAGAAAAGATGATGTTTATCGATGTCAGGAGTCCAAAAGAATATGCGGAAGGACATATTCCAGGAGCTGTGAACATACCAGTCTTTTCGGATATCGAAAGAGAAAAAGTAGGAATAATCTATAAGAAGACCGGAAAAAGGGAAGCGACAAGAGAAGCTGTAAAAATAGTAGGATTAAAAGTATACGATATATACAGGAAATTTGAGGAGATATTGGAAAAAGGAACTAAACTTGTCATATACTGTGCCCGTGGAGGAATGAGATCTTCTACAGTTGCCGCCCTTTTTAAGGAGCTTTCTCTCCCCGTCCTTAAACTTTCAAAAGGATATAAGGGATACAGGGCCTACGTAAACAAAGCTCTTCCTGAAATTATAAAAAAAATGAGATTTATAGTTCTATACGGGAAGACAGGTTCAGGAAAGACAAAGATATTGAAAGAACTTCAAGAAAAGGGATGTAATGTCCTAGACTTAGAAGGATGTGCTAACCATAGAGGATCTCTTCTAGGAAGCATAGGACTTGGAAGAGAATACTCTCAAAAATATTTTGAATCCCTTGTTCTTGAAAGCCTTCTGTCATTCAGAACAGAGACAGTTTTTGTAGAAGGTGAAAGCCAGAGAATAGGAAATATTGTTATCCCTATTTACTTATATAAGGTCATTCTAAATGGAGAAAAAATATATATTGAAACAGATGTTCACAGGAGAATAGATATAATAAAGGAAGAGTATCTGAAGGAAGGATATGATAAGGAAGAGATTATAAAAGCTGTTCATAAACTTTCCAGATATATAGGTGAAAAACAGACGGAAGAATTCATAGAGAATATAAAGGATAACCGGTTTGACACAGTAATTAAAGATCTGATTGAAAAATATTATGACAGGGTCTATAAGACAAAAGGGAAGACAATTGAAAAAGTATTCTACAACGAAAATGAAGAAAAATGTGCATTAGAGATAATAAAATATTTTACTGGAGGTGGATAGAGATATTATGAGGATACTGGTAGTAGAAGATGAAAAAAAGATAAGGGAAGTAATTGTTAAGACACTGAAAAAGGAAAGTTATGCAGTAGATAGCTGTACTGACGGAGAAGAGGCACTGGAATATATAAATGCGGCAGATTATGATGCGATTATTCTGGACATTATGATGCCTAAGCTGAACGGATTTGAGGTATTAAAAAAAATAAGGACCAGGAATATGAAAATACCCATTATGTTTCTTACAGCAAGAGACGATATAGAGGACAGAGTAAAAGGCCTGGATTATGGGGCTGATGATTATCTTATAAAGCCTTTTGCCTTTGAGGAACTTTTGGCAAGGGTGAGAGTCATGCTGAGAAAAAACCAGACAGGGAATGAAAGTAATGGAAATATATTTGAAATATCTGATCTAAAACTGGATTGTAAGGAGCACAGGGTATTCAGGGGAGAAACTGAAATAAAGCTTTCAGCAAAAGAATTTGCTATTCTGGAATATATGATAAGAAATAAGGGAAAGGTTATTTCAAAGGAAAAAATAGAAGAACATGTGTGGGATTATGACTATGAAGGTGGTAGCAATGTAATAGAAGTATATATAAGATTCTTAAGGAAAAAGATAGATGATGAATTTACCCCAAAACTTATTCATACAATAAGGAGAGTGGGTTATGTGTTAAAGGTGGAAAATGAATAAATTAGCAGACAGGATAAAGAACGTGATTGCAGGGAAAATTTCAATAAAGGCACGGATAGCCTTATGGTATACAGGGCTAATAGTTCTTATAGTACTCACATTTTTAGGAACAATGTTCTATATAAGCAGCTATATAGTGAGGAATTCTGTCCATGAAAGATTAAAAAAAGCTGTAGAATCAACATTTGAACAGGTGGAATTTTTAGATGAAGGCATAGTCCTTGAAAATAATCTGGGAGTTCCTGTAGATGACATATATATTTCCATGTATGATCAGAATAAAGAGTTTATCTATGGAGACAGTCATCTGGATTTTGAGTATCCGGATGCATTTTCAGGAGAAAATAAGGTCAAGATAGTAAGATCGGAGCGTACTTATATATCTGATATATCTGAACTGACAAAATCTCAGGATTACAGATGGTATGTCTATGAAATGTCAAAAGAGATAGAAGGACATGGAATAATATGGGTTCGTGGAATATCGCCCGCTTCGGTAATAGAAAAGAATATAGAGACGATAATAAGAATATTTCTTTTAATTTTTCCAATCCTGCTGCTGATTTCAGGAATGGTAGGGTATTTTATAACAAAAAAGGCTTTCAGACCGATAGAACAGATAATGGAAACAGCTAAAAAAATAAATGTGGGAAACGATCTGACAGAAAGGATAAACATGTCAGATAAATATGGAAAAGATGAGATATATACTTTGGCAAACACATTTGATACCATGTTTGACAGGCTTCAAAGCTCTTTTGAAAGAGAGGAACAGTTTACTTCGGATGTATCTCATGAGTTGAGGACACCTATATCTGTAATAAGTTTTCAGAGTGAATACGGACTTAAATATCTTGACGTAAATGATGAAGCAAAGGAAACATTTGAGAATATACTGGATGAGTCTAAGAAAATGTCAAATCTTGTATCACAGTTACTAACTCTGGCAAGGATGGATAAAGGAACTCAGAAACTGCATTTTGAAAATGTGAATCTAGCTGAAATATCTGAAATTGCCTGTGAAACTCAGAGAGAAAAAGCAAAAATCAGGAATATAATACTGAAAAATAATATAAAGGAAGATATAGTTGTATATGGTGATGAATCTATGCTTATAAGAGTCTTTATAAATCTTATAGGAAATGCCGTTACCTACGGAAAGGAAAATGGTCATATAGTTATTGACTCATCTAAAAAAGAGGATAAAGTTATATGTGAAGTAACTGATAATGGAATAGGAATAGCAAAGGAAAATATAGATAGAATATGGGACAGATTTTATCAGGTGGATTCTTCAAGAAGCGGAGATAATTCTGGACTAGGTCTTGCCATGGTAAAATGGATTATTAAGGCTCATAAGGGAGAAATAATGGTAGAAAGTAAATTAGGAAAAGGTACATCGTTTATTTTTGAATTACCGGAAAAGGAGAATTAAGATGATAAAAACAGTAATCAGGTTAATAATATTCTTTCTGATGTTAAACTCAGCATTGGCAATATCTAAAAAGAGTATATCAGATTCTCTTATACTCAGTTATGAAAGAAAAGGAGAAAAATATCTGGAAAAAAATGAAATTGATAAGGCGGAGCTGATTTACAGGAAATTACTGGGAAAAATGGAGAATTCTAAAGGATATATAGGTCTTTCAGCGGTTTATATGGAAAAGAAGGAATATGACAAAGCTATAGAATATTCACTAAAAGCTCTGGAATTACAGAAAAAGGAGAGAAAAAGTAAAGGTGGCAGCTATGATATAAACATAGAAAGAGACAGATTGAAAGTCGAAACTGTAATAGGGATGGCACTGTATGGAAAGGGAGAATATGAACAGTCCTTTGATAAGCTGTTTAAAATATACGCTGAACTATATGATGTATATAGAGAAGAAAATATAGAGAAATTTTTAGGAAACCTAATAAATCTTAATGAAAAAATATCAGAAACAGATATCATCCTCTATAACAGGAATAAGGAAAAAATACAGGAAATGGGAATAGAATACAGCGATAAAACGGATTCAGGAAGGAATATAGCGGAATTTAAAAAGAAGAAAGAGAGGATAAAAGGAGGTGCAGATTTATATAATGAAGATTTGCCATATTTCCCTTCAGCTCCTTCCGTATCTTCGGCTGATCATTCATCTTCATTACAGAAGGAACATGAGTTAAAAAATGTTATAATATCAGGAAATAATGTAAAAATATCTACAGAGAAAGCTAAAATGCTGGCATTTGAAAATGCAAAAGTAGAAAGAAAAAAAATAAGGATAACAAAATTACTATTAGAAAAAGAAGATAGGGAATATATATATAATATGATATTCTTTACTGAATATAAAAAGTATGAATACAAGATAGATGCTAATACAGGAAAGATTATAAAAAATACACAGGTCTTAAGAAAAATATATGCCGATAAGACTAAGCCCAAAGGATTTTTAGGAATTTTTTAAAAAAATCTTCTGATTTAAGCTTAATTTAAGGTTAAAGATGTAAAATTAAGATGCAATAAAATAATTTAAGGAGGAAGAAAAATGAAAAAATGGATTTTATTATTAATGGTAGCTTTTTCAATGACAGTTTTAGGTGTTTCAAGAACAGAAGGGCTAGGAGAAAGTATAACATCACAGATAAAATTTTTTATGACAAGGAATGACCTTGAAAAGTCTATACAGAGAAAGAGTGTATTGGAAGAAGGGAATATAATATACTATGAGAATGTAATAGACCCCATTGGAGTCCAGAGGGAAGTAGCAAGTTTCATGTTCTATGATAATTATGGAATAGTATCTGCAGTATTTAGCAGTTATACAACTCCACAGGAACATAAAAAAATAGTGGAAGCATATAAACAGTATTTTAAAAATGTTCCTGAAAGTAAACTGAAAAAACTGGAAAACTCAAAGTCAGATACAATACTATATTATAATGACAAAGTTTTACTACAGGTAAAATATTTTAATGGAAATGAAACTTTTATAACAGTACAGATATATAGTGAAGAAAATCTGCAATACAGGATAAATGAAATAAAAAATTTAAAATAGAAATTAGTATTAAACAAAATTGTAAAAATCTAGAGGAAGTGATGAGATATGAGAAAAATAGTAACATTAATGTTTGTCCTATTTTCAGTATTATCTTTTGCAAGTAGTAATATAGTCAGGAAAATAAGTGTTACAGGGAATTCTGAAAGGGAAATAAATCCTGATATGGCTAAGATATATTTCTCAGTGTGGTCAAAGAAGGACAATCTTAATCAGGCTACTAAAGATGTAAATGGTAAGATTGAAAAATTTAAATCAGAATTAGGGAAAAATAAGATATATTTATCAAATTTTGAAACATTATCATTCTATTCAATAAAAAACAAAGAAAATGCTGATAATGATGAAGAGCAGACAGACGCTAAGACAAAGGTAACAGCTTACAGTATAAATCTGACTTTTTCTATAAGGAATACAGGATTTGATAAAATTTCTTCCATTGTGAACTCTTCTGAAGATATGCTTCAAAGCGTAAAAAGGGACTATGAAACAGATTCGTTCTATTTTTCTCTGGAAGAAAAAGATACGGACATAGATAGAGGATTGGACAGGCTCCTTAAAAGATTTGAAAAAATAAGGAAAGAGCTTATTTCCTCAGGTGTCCAGGAAAATAGTATAAGCCTGAATTATCATAATATAAAGGAAATTCAGAATAATACAGGAAGAGAGAAAAAAGAAGTTTTTACAGTAACTCATAAGTTTATGGTAGAGCTGAAGGATCTGAAGAAACTGAATGAACTTATTTCAATTGCTGATGATAATTCCATTAATATAGAAGGTTCCATACAGTTTGATATATCTGACAAGGAAAAAATAGAATCTGAAATGTACAATGAAGCTTTTAATCAGGCAAAGTCTAAAGCAGTGAGCATATTAAAATCAAGTAAGATGACACTTTCTACACCATTAGTGGTAAGTGAGGATATAAATTTTCAGCAGAAGATGATAGATAGAATTGATGAAGGCTGGCAGATACAGGCAGTACCTGCTGCCGAAAGGGCCCTTGAAAGTTCAGAAAAAATGTTATATGCGGCTTCTCCGGAAGTCCGAAAGCAGAGAACAGTTGATTATAAGCCTAAACCGATAAAATTATCACAGAATATTTCAGTACTGTATGAAATAAAATAAATTATATTGAAGAGAGGGAATTTTATGAAAAAAATAATTGGTGTCATTCTTCTGATGTTTTCATTCCTATCTTTTTCGGATTTAGCTTCAGATAAGAGGATTCAGGTCCGTGGAACATCAACAAAAGAAATTCTTCCTAGTACAGCTAAATTATATTTATCCATAAAAACAGAAAATGAAAATTTAGACAAGGCAAGTAAAGAAAATTCTGAAATACTGGAAAAATATAAGAACCTATTGAAGAAGTCTAATATAAAATACGAAAAGATAAATTCGATTGATTATAGTACCTATAAAAACTACATCTATGAAAATATAGTTTTAAATAAAGGGAAGAAGGAATACAGAACAAATTTAAATATAGATATAGATAACCTGAGAATAGAACAGCTCCAGACTTTTATATCTGTTTTAGCTAAGGAGAATATCCTATCTACAAAAAGAAATAAGGATATGAGCTACTCTTTCAAAATAATTTCACAAAAATCAGATTCGAAGGGAGCATATCAGGAAGCGTTAAATAGATTTAATTCCTTAAAGCAGAAACTCTCTCAAAAAGGATTTAACAGTGAGAGTATGAGAATTTCTGGATTTGATAATGAAGAAGTCAATATGGAAAAAAATGAATATAAAAAAATTGAAAGGAATACAGTTTCCCATTCTTTTGAAATAGTGACAAGAGATTTAAAGAGTCTGGGAAAGCTGATAGATTTAGCCGGTGTTCTTGGCATAGAAACAACAGGGTACATAGAATATGATATAGACAATAAAGAGGTAATTGAAGATGAACTGTATAGAAGAGCCTATGAAGAAGCCCTGAAGAAAGCAGGAACTATTTTAAATAAGACAGGACTTACATTAAAAAATCCGGTAACAATAACTGATAACTCCACAGGTGTAATAAGACCGTACTATTCTTACTTTGATCCGAGATATTTTGATTCTGATGAAAAAATACTGGAAAAAAGTGATTCAAAATTAATTGAAGAGGCCGGAAATAACAGTACAGTTATAAATCCACAGAAAAACTCCTTTAGTAAGACAGTGTATATAGAGTTTGAAATGGACTGATGTGAGAGTGTCCAGAATTTTGTGTAAACTCAAAATATAATATATGGTACAGGA
>CAYYAV010000068.1:0-8350 GCA_964469865.1 uncultured Fusobacteriales bacterium
TTTCACAGAACAGGAAAAATAGAGAAATGAGAAAATCAATACGATTTCTGGAAACATTCCTTTTCAATGAAAATGATAATGAAAAAATGATTCAGGGGCTGACTGAATCCCTTGAAAATGTAAAGATAAGAAAAAATATTATAGAAAGAAAATATTTTCTGGCAATATATAAAGAAAGAAATGGAAATATGGAAGAAGCTGAAAAGCTCTATAAAGAAGTTGTAAAAAAAGGAAATAAGCTCCATATAGCAGGAGAAGCAAAAAAGAAACTGGAAAATCTAAATAATTCAAGAAATATGGATAAAACTGACAGTACTACTGACAGTATTAAAGAAACTGACGAAAATAATCAGAATGAAAGAAGTCAGACTGTTGATATAGATGAAAAGGGAATAGATAAAATTGAATTGAAAGGATAGTAATATAAATAAAAATGAAAATAGAAGATATAATTATAAGAATACTTGTGGGGAGCCTGATAGGTGCTCTGATAGGAAGTGAAAGAAAGAAAAGCGGAAAACCTGCCGGAATAACTACCCATCTTGTAGTATGTCTGGGAGCTACATTGCTTACCATCATTCAAAGTAAAATAGACGAAGATGCTATAAAATATGCTATGGCTCATCCAGAACTTTTGGGGGCATTAAAAATGGATACCGCCAGAATCCCGGCTCAGATTGTTTCAGGAATAGGATTTCTCGGTGGAGGTGTAATACTGCATTCCAAAGACAGTGTTTCAGGTATAACTACAGCAGCTACGATATGGATTACCGCATGCCTCGGAATAGGAGTAGGATTCGGATATTATACTATTGTAATCCCGGCAACTGCTGTTCTTCTCATATTCCTTTATGTATTAAAAAGACATGGAATATTTGCAGAGGACGGATCCTTTGAAGATTCCTTTAAAAACTGATATTATTATAAAAAGGCTTCAACATAAATTCAAGTTATATGTGGAAGCCTTTTTTATATACATGCTGTACCGACTGTAAGTCCTATAATTGCAGTTTATCATATCTTAGAATAATCCCGGTATCATCTTCTTACAGTCCATATATTTATCATATTCCTCTTCTGTAAGATATCCTAATTTAATGGAAGCCTCTTTTAAAGTCATGTTTTCCTTATATGCAAGTTTAGCTATCTGTGCAGATTTTTCATATCCTATATAAGGATTTAGCACTGTTACAAGCATTAAGGACTGTTCCAGGTTCATTTTTATCCTATTTAAATTCGGCTTTATACCTGCCACACAGTTATCATTGAAACTTTTAACGGCATCTGAAAGAAGCCTTATAGACTGGACATAATTATATATAATTAAAGGCATGAAAACATTTAATTCATAATGGCCCTGAGAGGCTCCTGATGATATCGCCACATCATTTGCCATGACCTGAAGGCACACCATCGTTAAGGCTTCTGATTGTGTAGGATTTACTTTTCCAGGCATAATGGAACTTCCCGGTTCATTTTCAGGAATAATTATTTCTCCTATCCCGCTTCTAGGACCACTTGAAAGCAGTCTAACATCATTCGCTATTTTAAATAAGTTTGCAGCCAAGGATTTCAATGCACCATGAGAATAGCATATGGCATCTTTACTTGTAAGGGAATGAAATTTATTTTCTGATGAAAAAAATGTAGTCTTAGTAAGCTCGCTTATTTTAACAGCTGCTTTTTCTCCAAAGTCCTTGTGGGCATTTATTCCTGTCCCTACAGCCGTTCCTCCCAGGGCAATTTTCCTTAAATAAGGTAAAGTTGTTCTAATCATATCTTTTCCCTGTATAACCATTTCATACCATCCGCTTATTTCCTGTCCTAATGTTAATGGTGTAGCATCCTGAAGATGTGTCCGCCCTATCTTAACTATTTTCATATAGTCGTCAGATAAATTTTTTAAAGTTTTTTCCAGTTTTTTTAGAGAAGGCATAAGCCTGTTTTCTATTTCTGTTATTGCTACAATATGCATAGCAGTAGGAAAAGTATCGTTTGAACTCTGTCCTTTATTTACGTCATCATTAGGATGTATTTTTACACTGCTGTCTATCTGGTAAGCCCTGTTTGCTATTACTTCATTGAGATTCATATTCGTCTGGGTTCCTGAGCCTGTCTGCCACACTACCAGCGGAAATTCATCATCATGAATTCCTGCTGTAATTTCATCACATACCTTTGCTATAAGATTTGCCTTCTTGTCATCTAAAATTCCTAGTTCCATATTAGTTAAGGCTGCAGCTTTTTTTAATACTGCAAAAGCCTGTATTATTTCTATAGGCATTTTTTCCGTGCCGATTTTAAAATTTTCAAGGCTTCTTTGAGTCTGAGCTCCCCAGAGTCTGTAACTTTCTATCTTTATTTCTCCCATTGTATCTTTTTCTATACGATATCCCTTTTTCATCATTTTTCCTCCGTCCATGCTTCTTCCACCGCTCTGGCGACTATATCTGAAATTCCTGGATAAAAGATATCGGGTATGATATATTCTTCATTAAGTTCTTCATCTTTTATTGCATTTGCCAATGCATATGCCGCAGCTACCTTCATATTTTCAGTTATTCTCTTCGCTCTTACATTTAAGGCTCCTCTGAATATCCCGGGAAATGCAAGGACATTATTTATCTGGTTAGGAAAATCAGAACGCCCTGTTCCAACAATAACAGCCCCTCCTTTTTTTGCTTCTTCAGGATAGATTTCAGGTTCAGGATTCGCCATTGCGAAAACTATTGCCCTCTCATTCATATCCGATATCATTTCCTTAGTGACTATATTAGGAGCAGATACTCCTATAAAAATATCTGCTTTCCTGACTGCATCATTCAGTTTTCCTTTCTGAAGTCCAGGATTTGTTATTTTAGCAAGTTCCATATTTTCCTTTGAAAGATTCCTGTCTTCCCTGTTTAATATCCCATTTATATCTGAAACTACAATATTTTCTGCTCCTGCATTCAAAAGCATCCTAACTATTGCAGTCCCTGCTGCCCCTGCTCCGCTCACTGCTATTTTTATATTTTTCAGTTCCTTATTCACAAGCTTCAATGCATTTATTACTGCTGCAGTTACTACTACTCCTGTCCCGTGCTGGTCATCATGGAATACCGGGATGTCGACCTTTTCCTGTAGTTTCTTTTCTATCTCAAAGCATCTGGGAGCAGAAATATCTTCCAGATTTATTCCTCCAAAAGTTGCACTTATATTAGAAACTATATCTACAAACTTCTCGCTGTCCTGAGTTTTTATACATATAGGAACAGCATCTATATTCGCAAATCTTTTAAATAATGCAGCTTTCCCTTCCATGACAGGTATCGCAGCCTTATCTCCTATATTCCCTAGTCCAAGGACAGCTGATCCATCAGTTATTACTGCTACTGTATTCCCTTTCATCGTATACTTATAGGCTTCTTCTTCGTTTAAAGCTATCTCCTTACAGGGCTGAGCTACTCCAGGAGTATAAACAGTGCTGAGATTTTCCTTAGTTTCAAGAGGGACTTTACATCTTATTTCCAATTTTCCCTTATTCTCTCTATGAACTTTTAATGCTTTTTCATAATAATTCATAAAAAACCTCCTAAGTCTTTTAATCTGTATTCTATAATAACTTCTATGTAACATTCTTTCTATTCCTAAAAATTTATAAGACTACTCTATATCCTCTCTTCTATCACTTCCTTCAATATTTTATAGGATGTTTCCAGCTGCTCTAATTCCGGCATGTAACTTACTGCTATGACTTCATCAGGATTGTACTTATTCTTTACCTCTATCCATTTCTTCATCATTGTATTTCCTGTACCCATAAGATTTATTCCCATTTTCGATTTCAGGAATATCTTTTCTGCAGAAGTAATTTCCATATTCTCTTCAAAATTTTTATCAGGAAGTGGATAAGACCCTGTTTCTCCCCTTGCTAATCTCAACATTCCCTGCTGTACTGATGTATAGAGCCTTTCTGCTTCCTGGTCATTTTCTGCCCCGTGGGCTAACACTCCTAAAATTACATAAGGTTCTAACAGATGTTTTGACGGTTTAAAGTATCTTCTGTATATTCCTACGGCTTCTTCTCCCAATTCAGGAGAAAAATGTCCTGCAAAAGAGTAAGGTAGTCCCAGTTCAGCGGCAACATAGGCGGAATTCAGGGAACTGCCAAGTATGAAAATAGGAACATTTGTCCCCACTCCAGGATAGGCAGCCACTTTCCCCTGCAGTTCTTCAGGACCAAAAAATCTCTGTAAGCTTCTTATATCTTTTATAAAATTTTCAGTCCGTGCATACTGCTGCCGATAAATGAGAGCTGCTGTTTCCATGTCTGTTCCCGGTGCTCTGCCTATTCCCAGATTTACACGCTCAGGATACATCGTTTCCAATGTTCCATACACTTCAGCTACCTGTAACGGTGAATGATTCGGGAGCATCACTCCTCCTGCTCCTACTTCTATTTTTTCCGTATCTGCAAGAACTCTCTGTATTAATAATGCAGTGGCTGAACTAACAACTCCTTTAAAATTATGATGTTCTGCTATCCAGTATCTGTAATATCCCATCCTTTCCAATATTTTTGCCAGTTCCACTCCCCTATCTATTGCTCCAATAGTTGTATCTCCTTGAAATTTTGGTATTAAGTTTAGTGCGGACACTTTAATTTTTTTAGTTTCCATGTTTTCACCTCTCTGAGTCTATTTTCATAGTTATCCCTGCTGTTACTATTATTTGTGTATACATACATTTTATAACAATTTTTATTACCAGTCAACTTCTAATTATTTAAACTTAATTTGACTATATAATATTTGAGGGAGAAAAAATAATCAGTAATTACACATTATAAAATAAAATTAGGCACCATTTCTATATAGTGCCTAACGTAATAAAAGTATCACTGCTTCTTACCCATTACATAGTTCTCTTCCTTCTTCTTTATACCCTTATCATCATAGAATATCCACTTGCCGTCTTCCTTGCCGTTAGTATAGTTCCCCTCCACTATCTTCATTCCTTTATCATCATTTATCACTACAGGTCCATTAAGGACTCCGTCCCTGTAGTTAAACGTTGTTGATACCTTACCGTTCTCAAAGTATACTGTCCACAGTCCGGTCTCCTTTCCTCCCTTGAACTCAGATTCAAGCTTCCTGTTCCCGCTTTCATAAAACTCTGACTGCTTCCCTTCCTTCACGCCTTTTACAAAGTTCAGCTTCTTGCTTTCTTTCCCATTCTGATAATAATATATCCATTCTCCTTCTGCTACTCCGTTACTGAACTTCGAAACTACCTGCTTCTGTCCATTTTCATAATAGATGATATACTCCCCTTCTTCCTTCCCTTTTATATAGTTTGCTGTTACCTTGGCTTTCTTGCCGGGATAGTACTCCCTGTATTCGCCTTCCAACTTTCCGTCCCTGTAATTCTGCTCCACAGCCGGTTCTCCATTCTCATAGTATATATTTACCTTGCCTTCATACCTGTTATGCCTGAATGTCCCTTTTTCCTTCTCCTTACCGTTCTGCCAATACGATACTCCTTCACCTTCCTTTGAATTCCTTACAAATTTCACCTTGGATGCTATCTGACCCGTGCTGTAGTATAGCCTCACTTCACCATCAAGAAGACCATCCTTATACTGTCCTTCTTCACTTACCTTCCCGTCCTCATAATATTTCTTATAGCTGCCGACAGGTCTGTCGTTCTCATAAGTAAATTCCTGCTGTACCTTTCCTGACGGATATAGGTATACCCACTTTCCTGTCTTCTTCCCTTCCTGCGTATAATGAAGGTCCGCCATCTTTGAACCGTTCTCATAAAGTACAGGTATATCTCCTGTCAGCTTATCATCCCTATAAGTCCCGCTTTCCTTTGTCGCACCGTTCTCATAGCTTATTTTGTAGGGACCTTCCCTTTTACCGTTTACATAGCTGACTTCTGTCTCTACTTTTCCATTAGGGTAATAGGATCTGTATGAACCCTCTAGCTTACCTTTCCTATAGGTCCCTTCTGATCTGATCTTCCCGTCTGAATAGTATACCCTGTAAGGACCCTCCTCCAGGCTGCCTGAATATACCTTCTCTATGAGGGTCTGATCATTTTCATCATAGACAAGCCACTGGCCTTCACGCCTGTCATTTACGAACAGCCCCTTACCTACTACTTCACCAAGGACATTATAGTAATAGTAGTTTCCTTCCCTCAGTCCCCTTGAATAAGGTATCCTCTCCCTTATCTTCCCATTTTCATAGTAAAATATAGTTTCCCCTTCACGTCTGCCATCTACAAACTTTATTGTCTGGGATATGTTCCCATTATCATAGGTTTCAGTATATGTCCCCGTAAAAGGTTTTTTATCCTTCACAGATACTGCAGACTCATTCTCCTTCTCATTGTTCCTGTATGTCGCATCTATCCTTACCGTATCATCCTTGGAATACCATATATACGGACCTTCTATCTTACCGTTCTTTATGCTGTACTCCTCCTTCAGTTTACCTGTCACATAATAGGTCCTTACCTCCCCTTCTATCTTGCCGTCCTTAGACGTCTCGATAACCAGTATCTTGCCTTCTTCATTCCTGGTTATGACTTTTCCTGTATATGGTTTCTCATTTCCATATTCATATAGTATGTCATCTATCAGCTGAAGGTCTCCTATATCAGTTCCTGATACATTCCCTTCATTTATATTCCTGTTCCCACATCCTAACATTAATACCGTCAGTATCAGGGTCAGCACTATCCTTCTCATTCCATCTCCTCTCCTACCTGTTCTTCCTTTTTTCCTGCTACTAGAAGGTAGCAGTCACTGATACATATCCCCTGCTGTCTTCAGTTTTCATAAGGTCCCGACCCTTATCAGGTTTCGCCAGCCCGAAATCAAGAGTCAGTATTTCTCCGTAGTACCTTACACCAAGGGCATAGCTTGACATCGTCCTTATCCCGGATTTCCTGTTGCCATACATGTCATAGCTGTCCCTTACCTTCCCGAGGGATGCCTCCACATAAGGTCTTATCCTGTATATGAACTCGCCCCAGCCTGTCTCCCTGTCCACAGGAAGTATATACCCTAATTCCACCTTCGTACTGTATCCCATGTCTCCTGACACAGTATCAGGGAACCCCTTTATGTCCCCGTAGTTCCCTATGCTGAATTTTTCACTCGAAAATAGAGGATCATTAGTATACTGCCCGTTGAATACCGTCCTTACAGTTATCCCCTGGTTCCTAAAGTAGAATGGCTTATAGTAGTTCAAGTTCAGGTTCCACTTCCCGGACTGGTATCTCCTGTCTTCCGGATATACATTGGCAGATGCTGTAGTGCCCGCACTATATGCATTATCCCTTCCTGAACCGAAGCCTCTTAATCCCTTAGTATATGTAAGTCCATATGATGATACCCCGCCGAATGCCTTGAACATACCGTTTATACCTATCGTTGCCGCCGTTATATCCCTATCCTGTGTTATAAGCCGTGTACCGTCTATATATGTCCTCTCATCCTTTATTGCCAAGTTCATCAGAAGGTTAATCTTCATATCGGCATTCCTGTACAATACCTTTGTCGTGCTAAGTTCCGTACTCCTGCTCTTTGTCCTTAACGAATAGCCTGAACTGCCCCCTGCTATAAGGCTCCTTTCATCCGAACTGTCGTGGCTTATCCCAAATGTCCATGTCTTCACCGGAAAAGAATAGCTAAGCGAATAACTCTCGGTATAGTCATTTCTCCTGTCCGATTCTTTAAAAAGCTTCCCTGCATCACCCCTATACGATAATGACAGTATGTCATTCATCCCCAAGAGATTGTCACACTCGATTCCAACCCTGTATCTCTGCTTCTCCTCTGCTGTATCCTCATAGTTTAGTATCAGCCTTATGGGCTTCTTCTTTTCCGAAGTTATGGCTATCCTGGAATATCCCTGACGGTCCCCCGGTATTATATCTATCTTTGAGCTGTTGGACTCGACCCTGTTGAGATTGTCTATCCCGTTATCTATATGGGATATGTTAAATATCTTACCCTTCTCATTGGTAAAGGCTGAAAACACCTTCCTCCTGTCCTTTGCTGTGTCGTTATCAAGGGTTATGTCCTCTATCCTTCCTTCAAGTACTGTCAGTCTGAGTTCACCGCCCTGGAGGTTCTGGTCCGGTTCAAGGTATATCCTTGTTGTAATATATCCCTTCTTCCCATATTCGTCATTAAGTTCCTTTACAAGAGCCCTGATATCTAATATGTTGAGCTCTCTTCCCTCGTACTTAGAAAGTATCTTCCTTAACTTCTTCTCCCCTACCAGAGGTTTTACTATCATCTTATCTTCAGGGGTCTTCAGATATATCCTGTCTATCCTGAACTTCGGAAGGG
>CAYYAV010000069.1:0-8256 GCA_964469865.1 uncultured Fusobacteriales bacterium
ACTCGTAATAGGAGGGCAATTATTCTGGTTTTTGGGAATACACGGAGGACTGGTTGTAACCCCACTTAGAAATCCTTTATTTGCAACAGCTATCGCAGCTAATGTTGCAGCTTTGGAAGCAGGAAAAGTTCCTGTTGAGGCATTTACGACATCTTTCTGGCAGAATTTCATAGTTCCGGGAGGAGCAGGAGTTACTTTGTCGCTTATAATAGCTATATTTCTATTTTCAAAAAGGGAAGAACATAGAATGATAGCAAAATTAGGGTTATTACCTGGATTATGTGGTATAAATGAGCCGGTAGTGTTCGGATTGCCATTAGTGCTAAACCCTACTTTTGCCTTACCTTTTATATTCAATTCAGCAATAGGGGCTGCTATAGCATTATTTGCTACCAAAATTGGATTTCTGGTACCTAATGTAGTGGAAGTTCCTTTTGGAGTTCCAATAATACTAAGCCCTTTCATATCCCACGGATGGCAGGGGGTTGTAGTACAGATTATAATTTTTGCAGTATGTACACTGACATGGATACCGTTTGTATTTATTTCAAATAAGGAGGCAGAGAGAGAAAAGGAAAAGGCCGCATAGGGATTTTTATATAAGATTAATACATAGAAGGATTATACGTTATCCATAAATAACGTAAATAATATATATAGGTGATGAATAAAATGGAAGAAAATACTAAGAAAGGAATATTTCCAGAAGGCTTTCTATGGGGCGGGGCTTTAGCTGCTAACCAGTGTGAGGGGGCGTGGAATATTGACGGAAAAGGAATGTCGGTAGCAGATTGCAGTACGTATAAACCTAAGACAGACCCTAAGGATTATGTGGCTCAGCACAGTATTTCTGTAAAAGATATAGAAGAAGCAATGAGTTCAGAAGATACAAGTAAATATCCGAAAAGACATGGGATTGACTTTTATCATAGATATAAGGAGGATTTTGACCTATTTCAGGAAATGGGATTTAAAACATTGAGGGTTTCCATTGCATGGACAAGAATATTTCCAAATGGGATAGAAGACGAACCGAATGAAAGCGGGCTAGCCTACTATGAAGAAATGTTTAAGGAAATGAGAAAAAGAAATATCGAACCTCTTGTAACACTGGCACATTATGAAATGCCGTTATACCTATCAAATAACTATGATGGCTGGTACCAGAGACCTGTGGTTGATATGTTTGTGAAATTCTGTAAGACGGTATTTAAGAGATATAAAAATTTAGTAAAATATTGGCTTACATTTAACGAAATAGACAGTATATTCAGACATCCTTTTACAACAGCGGGAATTGTAACTGAAAGATATCCTAAGGAAAAACAGGAGGAAATAATTTATCAGGCATTGCATCACCAGTTTGTGGCAAGCTCCCTTGCAACAAAATACTGTCATGAAATAATACCTGATTCCAAAATAGGATGTATGCTCACAAGACTTCTGACTTATCCGGAAAATTCTCATCCTGCAAACTGCCTTTTAGCTTTAAAGGATAACAGAGAAAATTATTTCTATGGAGATGTACAGGTATTTGGAGAATATCCGAAGTTTATAAAGAATGACTGGAAGAAAAAAGGAATAAATGTAAAATTCCAACAGGGAGATGAAGAAATACTTAAACTTCATACTGTAGACTTTGTTTCGTTCAGTTATTATATGTCTTTTGTATCAAGCATAGAAGCGGAAAAAAGGGAAAAAGTGAATGGAAATGTATCTACAGGAGTAAAAAATCCTTATCTTGAAACGACAGAATGGAACTGGCAGATAGATCCTATGGGACTTCACTATTCACTCATAGATATGTATGATAGATATAGAAAACCTTTATTTATAGTAGAAAACGGTATAGGAAACAGGGATAGCATAGAAGAAGATGGAAGTATAATTGATGATTATAGAATAGATTATTTCAAAGAACATATAGGTGCAATAAGGGATGCCATAGATGACGGTGTGGATGTTATGGGATATACACCTTGGGGATGTATTGATATTGTAAGTATGTCTACATGCCAGATGAGTAAAAGATACGGGTTTGTATACGTTGATCTGGATGATGAAGGAAACGGGACTTACGAAAGAAAGAGAAAGAAATCATTCTACTGGTATAAGAAGGTAATAGGAACAAACGGTGATGAACTGGGAAATGATTACTAGTTAGGTAGATTAACGGTATGTTATAAATAGGAGTGTGATTATTATGGCATTACAAAATATTCTGGAAGAAAAAGTCCTTCCTAAAGTAATGGCCTTCGTCAATACTAAGACTGTACAGGCAGTCAAGGACGGATTTTCAGCTACAATAGGTCTTACGATAATAGGTTCAATTTTTTTACTCATTGCAAATTTTCCATATAAACCGGTTGTAGATTTTTTAAAAGAAACGGGGTGGAGGGCATATCTGCTTCAGGCAA
Source organism: uncultured Fusobacteriales bacterium (assembly GCA_964469865.1). Lineage (GTDB taxonomy): Bacteria > Fusobacteriota > Fusobacteriia > Fusobacteriales > Leptotrichiaceae > JAGOWQ01. Next base: position 2,418 of record CAYYAV010000069.1, read on the forward strand.
ATAATGCTACATATAATATATTGGCATTAGCCTCAGTATTTACAATAGGATATTATTATGCAAAACATGAAAGAATAGAAGCATTAAATTCAGGGATACTGAGTTTAGTTACATTTATGATCTTAATAAACCATTTTCATATTCTTCCGGATAAAGAAAGGATAGACGGAGTTATTCCTGCTGTTTATTTAGGAGCACGAGGAATGATAGCCTCAATTATAATAGGAGTAATAGTAGGAAAGATTTATTCGTGGTTTATAAAAAATAAGATTATAATAAAAATGCCTGACGGGGTTCCGCCTGGAGTTGCAAACTCCTTCGTAGGTCTTATACCGGGAACCGTTATAGTAACAGGAAGTGTACTCCTTTATGCTTTCTTTGATATAGTTTCAAAAACGACATTTGTAGATTTTATATATAAAGTTTTATCTCTTCCGTTACAGGGAATGACAAGCTCTTTCGGAGGAGCAATAATAATGGCTTTTGCCATGTCTTTCCTATGGTGGTTTGGAATACACGGTTCAACTATAGTTTCAGGCATTATGACAGGGGTTTTGATGTCAAATATGCTTGCCAATCAGGAAATTCTTGATGCAGGACAGGTATTAACTGCAGCAAACGGTTATATAGTTACATTTAATTTCAGGACAATGCTTCAAATCATAACAGGTTCCGGAATAACAATAGGGATAGTGGTCTATATGTTATTCTTTGCAAAATCTCAGCAGTTTAAACAGCTTGGGAAATTAAGTATAGGACCGGCATTATTTAATATAAATGAACCGGTATTATTTGGAACGCCTATAGTAATGAATCCCATACTGATTATACCTTTTATAGGAGTTCCCATAGTGGCTACAATAGTTGCATATGCTTCAATGAAATTAGGACTAGTTCCGATAATGGGAAATGTAAATCCGCCATGGACTACTCCGCCTATAATAAGCGGCTTTCTTGTTGGAGGATGGAGACTCGCTACACTGCAAGCTGTAATAATGGTAATTTCAATATTTGGATATTTTCCATTTATAAGAAAGCAGGATCAGTTAAACTATGAGCAGGAACAGATGATAATCAGTGAAAATGAAGGATAATAATTAAAGAATAGAAATAAGAAAGAGGTGAATATCAGTGAAAAAAATAAAAATAGTTACAATAGGGGGAGGAAGCAGCTATACCCCAGAGCTTATAGAAGGTTTCATAAAAAGAAAAGATGAGCTCCCGATAAAGGAAATATGGCTTGTTGATATAGAAGAAGGAAAAGAAAAGCTTGAAATTGTAGGTGCAATGGCCAAAAGAATGGTAAAAGCTGCAGGACTTGACTGGGAAGTAAATCTGACTCTTGACAGGAGGGAAGCACTTAAAGGTGCAGATTTTGTAACGACACAGTTCAGAGTGGGCCTGCTGGATGCCAGAATAAGGGATGAAAGGATACCTCTTAGTTATGGATTTATAGGGCAGGAAACAAATGGAGCAGGAGGAATGTTTAAGGCATTCCGTACAATCCCGGTTATATTAAGTATAATAAAAGATATGGAAGAACTCTGCCCTGAGGCATGGCTTGTAAACTTTACAAATCCTGCAGGAATGATTACAGAAACAGCAATAAAAGTAGGAAAATGGAAAAAGACTGTTGGACTCTGTAATGTACCTATAAGATTTGTAAAACTTTGTAATGAAGCTTTAGGACTACCGGAAGATTCAGAAGAATTATTTGTAAAGTTTGCCGGAATAAACCATTTCCATTGGCATAGAGTATGGAACAGGAAAGGGGAGGAAGTGACAGATAAAGTCATAGAGGCTCTTTATAATCCTGAAAATGCAGGAAAGCATCAAGGTATGAAGAATATATCCGACTTACCTTTTAACTATGACCAGATAAAGGATTTGGGAATGCTCCCATGTTCCTACCATAGGTATTATTATTTGACAGACCTTATGCTAAATGAGGAAAAGGAGGCTTTTGAAAAACATGAAACAAGGGCTGAAATAGTTAAAAGAACTGAAGCGGAACTTTTTGAACTTTATAAGGATCCTAACCTTGATTATAAGCCTGAGCAGCTTACAAAGAGAGGTGGAACTTATTACAGTGATGCAGCCTGTGAAATAATATCTTCAATTTTTAATGATAAAAGGACTCTGATGGTTGTAAGTACCAAGAATAACGGTGTAATAGAAGATGTAGAGTATGACTGTGCAGTAGAAGTAAGTGCAGTGATAACCGCTCATGGACCTGAACCACTCAACTGGGGTAGATTTCCTATAGCATTAAGGGGAAGCCTTCAGATAATGAAAGCTATGGAAGCTTTGACAATAGAAGCAGGAGTAACTGGAAATTATGGTAAGGCATTACAGGCATTTACATTAAATCCTATAGTTACAAGTGGAAAAATAGCTAAGGCACTTCTAGATGAAATGCTTGTCGCCAATGAAAAATATCTTCCGCAGTTCAGGGAAGTCATAGAAAATCTGAAAAAAGAGGGAGTTACCTATACTCCTAAATAGAAATTAATGATAAAAATTAGAAATTATGATAAAATATATGAAGACAGTAATGAGGGTATATATTAGAATATGCCCTCATTATTTGGAAGAAAATGTAAAGTAGCTATAAAAGGAGAAGAAAATGGAAGTGTTTCAGCTAATATTAAGTAAAATAGGTACAATGTACAGTCTTATAATAATAGGATTTATTCTATCTAAACTGAAGGTCATAAGTAGTAAAGCAGTAGAAAAAATGACATTTATATTGATCTGGATAATAAATCCCATAATAATTATTGGGCAGTATCAGACAGGTTTTTCAAAAGAAAAGCTTATACAGCTTGGAATCAGTTTTATCTTTTCCTTTCTGGCAATGACATTGGGGTTCCTGATAGCAATTAAGACAAGTCAGGATAATACCGAAAGGCTTGGAATAGGATTCCCGAATAGCGGTTTTATAGGAATACCGTTAATCTCAAGTATAATAGGGCCACATGCCGTATTCTATCTTTCGGCATATCTGGCGGTTTTCAACTTATATGCATATACTTATGGAATTTATCTTATAACAAAGAAAACGACATACATATCTATAAAGAAGATAATAAGGAATCCAGGCATTATGGCAGTTATTACAGGAATACTGATATTCATTTTTTCAATAAAACTGCCTTCTTCTCTGAATATTGTATTTGATATCGGTACTAAGCTAAATACACCTTTGGCAATGATTGTACTGGGAACATATATAGCAAGTATGGATATATTAAAACTGATAAAAGATAAGAGGATTTATTTTATTTCATTCATGAAGCTGGTCGGAGTACCTCTAGTTACACTGATATTTTTTATGTTTTTTCCTTTTGTATCTCTGGAAATAAGACAGGTAGTGCTTTTAGCTACATGTACCCCTGTAGGACTTACTGCTCCATTGTATTCCCAGCTATTCGGCGGAGATTATATACACGCTGCAAGACTTGTAGGACTAAGCACTATACTGTCCCTTATTACTATACCGATATTTGTGTATATTATGGAGTTGTTGCTTCATTGATAAGTATACATAAGCCTATTATCTGTAATGTAGAATAAAGGAATAAAGAGTTTTTTCCATCCAGGGGATATATGTTTTAATTCATTAGTAAAATTAATAAGTCCAACTTGTCTTATTTCTGGGTTAAGTCCGGTAATTTCACTTCCATCCTTGACTTCCCATTTAAAGTGTGCATTTTCCATATTCTTTATGGTATCATGCACCTTTTCCTTTCTAACAAGCCCTTTGTAAAGCAAATCAAAATATGCTGTGAAGCTGGGGAAATTGTCTGTTCGATTATAGAAGGAAAATTAAAATTAAACCACAGAATGTGGTCAATATCAATATTGTATATCAGATTCCAGAATATCAAAATAAAATACAAATTCAAAATAAAAAATACAAAAATAAACAAATAATGTTGACAAATGTATGTTTTTGTGTTATATATATATCAGGAGGAAATATAACATACAAAAACAAACAAAATTGAGGAATGTTATCGGATAAAATTATGAAAAAAATAATAAAAAAAGCAAATGAAATGAGTACTAAAGAATTGGCAGAATACATTGATTATTCGGTACTGAAACCAGAGTTTACAGTAGATGAGATAATAGAATTAACAAAGGACGGTGTTAAGCTAGGCTGTAAGACAATATGTATAAATCCGGGATATGTAGAGTTATGTGAGCCGTATGTCAAAGGAAGTGAGACTTCATTATGTCCGGTAACGGATTTCCCTTTTGGGACAAGCTCAACAAAATCAAGAGTGGAACAGATTGAAGAAGTAGCAAGATATGATTCTGTAAAAGAAATTGACATAGTGGCAAATTTTGGATTAATAAGAAGCGGAAAATATGATGAAGTAACGAAAGATATAAAAGCATGTGTAGAAGCAGCACATAAATATGGAAAAGAGATAAAGATAATATTTGAAACAGATGCCTTGAATGAAGAACAGATTAGAGAAACTTGTCATTGCTGTATGGAAGCAGGGGCAGACTTTGTAAAGACAAGCACAGGTTTTTTGACAGGATTTAACGGCGTAGGTGCGACTCCTGAAATAATAAAGATTATGATGGATGAAGTTGGAGATAAATGTAAAGTAAAAGGAAGTGCAGCTATACGTACTAGGGAACATTTTTTACAGTTGATAGATATGGGAATAGACAGAATGGGAATAGGATATAAATCAGTTCCGGTTGTACTGGGCTTAACAAAAGCAGATGAAAATAACAGTAGAGAAGCTTATTGATGTTATAAAAAATTAAGTGTTTCTTTTTGTTTGAAATTTTAAAAAAAATATGGTATTATAAATATAAACAAACAAAAAAGAAATGGAGAATATTCTGATGCTAGCAAGCCAAAGATTTGAGAAAATTGTTGAAATGGTAAATGAAAGAGGAATTGTCAATACAAAAGAGCTTTCACAAATTTTAAACGTAACTGAAACAACTATAAGAAGGGATACTGAAGAGCTTGAAAAGCAGGGGAAAATAATAAGGGTTCACGGAGGGGCTAAAAGCATAAATCAGAAATCAATTATATCAAACCGTGATGAAAAAGATATGAAGGAACGGACTGAAAATTATGATAAGAAGGATAAGGTCTGTCAAAAAGCGGCTTCTTTTGTAAAAAACGGAGACTGTATATTTTTAGATGGGGGGACTACAATCGCTCCCATAGTTAAATATTTAAAAGGGAAAAATGTCAAAATAGTAACTAACAGCATACTTGTTGCAAAGGCTTTTGATGACAGTGAATCTGAACTGTTTATAATAGGAGGGAAATATATTGAAAAATATGATATGTCAGTAGGACCTGTCGCTCTGAATGCCCTTTCAAATTTTAACTTTGACTTTGCTTTTTTAGGGTGTGCAGGTATGGATCTTGAAAGACAGCTAGTCTATACTACTGAAATGGAAACGATGCTGATAAAAGAAAAGGCGATGAAATTAGCAGAGAAGAAATATCTGCTAATAGATGACTCAAAATTATCTATAAAGGCATTTTATACTTTTGTTAACAGTTCAAATTTTGATGCAGTGATATGTAATGATTCAGAAAGTTTCAAAGAAAAGGAACTTCCGGATAATTTTATTCTAGTTGAATAAAATAACTTTTCTAAATTTATTATATATATCAATATAACACCTGTAACTATAGTCGTGAGGGCTTCAGTTAATAAGAAATTGGGATGACATATACTTTGTATGCCGTTCCATTTTTTATAATTTAGGAAAAAATTTCAGATATTATGATAAAAAAATATTCCAGAACAAGTAAACTATGATATACTAGAAATAAAAAAAGGAGGAA
>CAYYAV010000070.1:0-8209 GCA_964469865.1 uncultured Fusobacteriales bacterium
GTTTTTTCAATAATTATAGCTTCATACTCACTATAAAAGGGCTAAATATAATTCATATTCTTATAGCCTTTATTTTATTATGACATTTTAATTCTTAGAATGCCGGAACTACACTTCCATTAAATTTTTCATCTATATACTTCTTAACTTTTTCTGACTGTAATACTTTAATTAATTTTTTAAATTTTTCTTCACTTTCTCTGCCTTTAAGTACTGTAACAACATTTACATATGGCGAATCCTTATCTTCTATCAGTATTGTATCATCTTTAAATGACAGTTTTGCATCTAGGGCAAAATTGGCATTTATAATCGCTGCTGTTACTTCATCTAATCTTGGAGCAAGCTGTTCAGGAGCCAATTGGGCAATTTTTATATTTTTAGGATTTTCAGCTATATCTTTAACTGTCGACAACAGGTTTTTATTATCCTTCAGTTTTATTACTCCTGCCTTATCTAGCAATATTAATGCTCTTCCTCCATTAGTCGGATCATTAGGTATCAATATAGTATCTCCATCTTTTAATTCACTTACATTCTTAATCTTTCTGGAATATATTGCCATTGGCTCCACATGTACTCCTCCAATTGACACCAGTTCCAGATTATTTTCCTTAGCGAACTCTTCCATATATGGGATATGCTGGAAGAAGTTGGCGTCCAGTTCCTTTGTACCTACTAACTTATTTGGCTGGATATAGTCATTGAACTGCTTAATGTCTAATTCAACCCCTTCAGCTTTCAAGTCATCCTTAATAAGTTCCAGTAATTCCTGATGCGGAACAGGTGTCGCACCTATAATCAGTTTCTCTGCTTTTGTTTCTGTCGGAGCAGATACCGCTCCTTTTTCCTCTTTCTTTTCACCACAGGCTATTAAAAATATAGCAGCTGTCAGTCCTAATAATAATTTTTTCATTAATCTCCTCCTGATTTTATTTGTTTTATTTATATTTTTTATTTCTAAAACTGTTTTAGTGTATATTAAAATACAGGTATTATTACATCTTTATATTTTTCTTCAATAAATCTTCTAACTTTTTCAGATTGTAATACTTTCAATAATTTCTGAACTCTGGGGTCATTTTCATTCCCTTTTAAAGTTACCAGTGCATTGGCATAAGGAGAATCTTTATCCTCAGCCAATATTCCGTCTTCTTTGTAAGAAAGTCCGGCATCCAGAGCAAAACTGCTATTGACGATGGAAGCGGCTACTTCAGGAAGTCTAGGAGCAAGCTGTTCTGCAGAAAGTTCTTCGAATTTTATATTTTTAGGATTTTCAACTATATCTGCCAGCGTAGAATCAGCTTTTTTGTTATCCTTTAACTTAATTATTCCGCCTTTATCAAGTAATATCAATGATCTGGCAAGATTAGTAGGGTCATTAGGTAATAATATAGTATCCCCTTCTTTCAGCTCGTCTATGTTTTTTATCTTTTTTGAATAGAGGGCCAATGTCGGTAAATATATTTTTCCAACTGCTGCCATTTCAAATCCGTGTTTCTTTCCAAAATTTTCCATATATGGTACATGCTGGAACAGGTTTGCATCAACTTCCTTTGACTGAAGTACCTTGTTTGGCTGTATATAGTCATTGAATATCACGATTTCCATATCCACTCCTTCATTAGCCAGATCATCCTTTACAGCTTCCAGTACTTCTCCTGCCGGAATTGCTGTTGCTGCTACTTTTAATTTTTCCTTATTTTCATTTCCTTTCCCTTTATCTGAACCGCACGAAATTATAAAAATCAATACTGTAAATAGAATTAATAATCTCTTTTTCATATATCTGCTCCTTTATTATTTAGTTTTGTTTTTTAATATTATATATATCTTTTCATTATGTTCTCTTTCTTTTATAAGTTATTGCCTGTACCAGTTTATTTCCTGCCAACTGTATTATCTGTACAAGAAGTATTATAACTATTGTTGCCTGCCACATTATTTCAGGATTAGATCTCTGGTATCCATCTACTACTGCCGAATTTCCTAATCCACCACCACCGATGGCTCCTGCCATGGCAGAATATCCTATAAGACTTATAAGGGTCAATGTCATTCCATGAATAAGGGCTGGAAGGGCCTCAGGAATCATTACTTTAAATATTATTTCAGCATTTGTAGCACCCATTGCCTTAGATGCCTCTATCAATCCATCATCTACCTCTTTTAATGCACCTTCTATTATTCTTGCTACAAAAGGAGCTGCACCTAGTGCAAGAGGAATTATAAATGCTATACTACCATAAGATTTTTTAACCAGTAGCCGTGATAAGGGTATTAACAGCACCATTAATATGACAAAAGGTATCGATCTTGTTATATTGACTAATATCATATCCAGAATCTTATGAAGGGTATTGTTAGGCTTTACCCCTTTAGGTTCAGAAACCACCAGAAGTATCCCTATCGGAAGGCCTATTATAAGAGATACTAGAGTAGCTATAAGAACCATATATACTGTTTCCCAGAGAGGTATAAGCATACCTTCAAAATGTAAGAATTTTATCCAGTCAAATTTCATTATAATACCTCCAGTTCAACATTATTTATTTCCAGCCATTTTCTTATATCTTCCAGCTTCTGATCCCTGTTAGGAAGTTCTACTATGAGATGCCCTACAGTTGTGTCACTTAGTTTATCTATGGAACCGCCTAATATGTTTATTTCAGCATTATATCTTTTTACCAGTTCTGTAATATACGGTTTTTCTACCTGTTCTCCAGTAAACTTCAGTTTAAGCTTTATTTTCTCCTTAAGTTCAGATGGAATATTATTTCCATTTTCATTGAACTGCATCTCATCATGAGAAATATTGGCAACAAACTCCTTTGCCAGACTTGTTTCAGGATTCAGGAATATTTTCTTTGTTGTTCCTGTTTCTATTATTTTCCCATCTGACATTATCGCCGTCTTATTACATAATTTTCTTATAACTTCCATCTGATGTGTTATAAGTATTATTGTAATTCCAAATTTATTATTTATATCTTTAAGAAGTTCCAGTATAGAATTAGTAGTCCTAGGATCAAGAGCACTGGTAGCCTCATCAGAGAGAAGTATTTCAGGATTATTTGCTAAAGCCCTTGCAATAGCTACTCTTTGCTTCTGTCCTCCTGAAAGCTGTTCAGGATAATTCTCTTTCTTAGATGAAAGTCCTACTATTTCCAATAATTCATCTACCCTTCTATTTATATTATTTTTTTCCCATCCTGAAATTTCCAAAGGAAAAGCAATATTTCCAGCTACATTTCTAGAATTAAGCAGATTGAAATGCTGAAATATCATACCCGTCTTTTTCCTGAAATTTCTTAACTCTTCCTGATTATATTCTAAAATATTATCTTCCTTATCTTCATGTCTTACTATTATTTCTCCTGAAGTAGGTTCTTCTAACCTGTTAATAAGTCTTATCAATGTTGATTTTCCTGCTCCGCTAAGTCCCATTATTCCATAAATATCTCCTTTTGCCACTTCAAGATTTACATTATCGACAGCATTAAGCTCCTTACCGTTACTTAACTCATATTTTTTTATAAGTTCTTTTATTTCAATAAAATTGTTCATATTCACCTCTAAAATATTTTCTGTATAGGACAATACTAGTATACTGTTTTTAAAAAATCTCTCACTCTCTGTAGTTCAGGATTTTCAAATATTTTACGTGGAGTTCCGACTTCAAGGATTTTTCCATTTTCCAGTACTACTACCCTGTCTGATATTTCTTTGACAAAATTCATCTCATGGCTCACTATAAGCATTGTTATATCCTGCATCTTAAGTTTCATTATTATATCCAGGACTTCTTTTACCAATTCAGGATCCAGTGCACTCGTAGGTTCATCAAAGAGAAGGATGTCCGGCTTCAGTGCCAGAGCTCTTGCTATAGCTACACGCTGTTTCTGACCCCCCGAAAGCTCATTAGGAAACACATCGGACTTATCTATTAATCCAACTATATTTAATACTTCCTCAGCTCTTTTTCTGGATTCTTCAAAGGTCATTTTCTTCACCACTTTCAAAGTTTTTACTATATTATTCTTCACTGTCATATGTGGGAAAAGATTAAAATTCTGAAAAACCATTCCGGTCTTTAAAAGCATTTCCTTCTTAAGTTTCTTATCAAATTTACTATCCTGAAGATTATTACCCTCTATAAGGACTTCCCCGCCTGTTATGCTTTCAAGATCTACTATGCATCTGAGTATGGTGGACTTACCACTTCCTGAAGGTCCTATAAGAGATACTACCTCTCCCCTGCTGACATATAGATTAATACCTTCCAATACTATATTTCCATTAAATTCTTTTCTCAAATTCTTTACTTCTATTATTTTTTCTTTATCATTAAGCCTATCATTATCCATTTTTATCTCCTATTTCTATAATCTGATCTTATTCCTTCTTTCCAGATTTTTAAATATCCGGTCTACAAACAAGCTTAAAATCAGATAAATTATAATAGCACAGATATAAGGTGTTATATTATAATATACATTTGCCAGTTCCTTTGTCCTTTTCATAATTTCAGTCACTGCCAGGACATAGATAAGGGATGTATCCTTTATCAGTGATATAGCTTCATTTCCCAGTGTAGGTAATACTCTTCTTATAGCTTGCGGCAATATTATATAAAATATCTTCTGCCAGTATGTATATCCTAATACTTTAGCTGCTTCATGCTGCCCGCTGTCGATACTTTCCAGTCCACTTCTTATTATTTCAATCAGATAAGCCGTATAGTTTATTATAAATGTAAGTATCCCTGCTGTATAAGGAGCAAGAGTTATTTTATATCCTCTGAAACTTATCAAAGGTAATCCATAATATACTGCAAATAACTGCAGCATCAGAGGAGTACCTCTAAAGATCCATGTATATATTGATAGCAGCGTCTTTATAATCCTACTTTTTCCAGTATAAGCCAATGCTCCTAATATTCCTAACGGGACAGAAAATATTGCGGTACACATGTAAAGGATTCCTATACTTGGCAAAGTCTTTAACAGTTCAATAAACATCTGAAATGATGACATATTACTTAACCCTTAAACCATCTGCTGAAAATTTCATTATATGTCCCGTCAGCTTTCATTTCTTCTATTGTTTTATCTATTGCATCTATTAATTTCCTGTTTCCCTTTTTTGCAGCAATTCCGCACTCTTCCATCCCAAAATTATCTTTCAATATTGTATATAATGGTTTCCCGCTCTGCTTCTCCTTTGTATTCTTTATATATTTTGCAAACATTTCATCAACCACTACTGCTTCTATTCTTCCGGCATCAAGATCCATAAAAGCCTGGTCATACTGGGCATAACCTTTAAATTCCTTAAATTTTTTATCTGCTCCCTCTTTTATTACAGTTTCTTCTCCGCTGCTCTGATTCTGGACTCCCACAATTTTACCATTAAGATCATTTTTTGTCTTTATATCCGAACCGGCTCTTACGACAATTGCCTGATTATTACTCATATATGGTTTCGACATTTCAGTTTCTGCGGATCTCTCAGGAGTAATTGTCAGACCGTTCCATATAAGATCTATATTCCCACTGTTCAGATCCAATATTTTTGAATCCCAGTTTATCGGTTTAAAATCTACCTCCATATTTAATCTCTTAGCCACTTCTTTTGCCAGGTCGATATCAAATCCTACTATTTCTCCTTTTTCATTTTTAAACCCCATTGGAGCAAAGGTATCATCCAGTCCAACAGTTATCTTTGACGGTAATCCCCCTGTCCCATTGTCAGCTCCTTTTTCTTCTTTCTGTACACTGCACATAAGTATTGAAAAAACTATCATTATCAGAATTACTGCTTTTTTCATTATTCTACCTCCAAGATTTTATTCTAACATAACTATCATATTTTATTTAAAATATTATATATTAACTAAAAAGCTCTCAGAAAATCCTGAGAGCTTTCTCTATTTATATCTTTAAAAGATTTACTTTCAGAGAGCATCACAGGTACCGTATCTTATCCAATACAACATAAGCTTGTACCTGTTTCTTAAGCACAAACTCTGTTACCTATGATGACACATCGATTCACTAAACCTTTTCATTATTTCCTCCTGAATTATATAATATTCTTTCTAATTATGTTCTAACTGTTAACAAAGATATTATATTTTAATTTTAAGAAAAAGTCAATATTTATAACTATATATATTATTAAGAACAATAATAATTTTTATATATAATCAGCCATGTTTAATATCCTGTATGTGTACCCCATTCCTTCAAACATACCTTTTCTATATATTATTGCCCGTGTAGAAGTATCTCCTGAAATCTTTTCTGCCTTATTAAGTTCAACTATAATATCTGCCCTTTCACTGTCCTTTTTCTTTATGGCATAATCCAGATTAAATCCACCTATTCTATAATTCTTTACTATTTCACTGTCATTTTCATCAAAAGGAATCTCCTTTTTTATAATATCAACTATTTTTACATCTTCAGATTCCATTTTTTCATAAGGAATACCGGTATTTATCATTTTCCCAGCAGACAGCCTGTCAAGAATAATATTCTCCATTTCAGCATTTCCAGAAGAAACTGCTCTGGCATAAGCCAGATAAGAATAAAATATCCCTTTACCGTTATTTCCGTTCTTACCTATTTCATCTTCCCATACATTTATGTTTTCAGCGGGAACTGAAGTGAATACTACAAACTTATATTTTGCCCTTGTTATAAGTACATTCAGGAGCTTATATCCTCTTTCACTGTTATTTATAGGACCAAAATTCTGAATGAACTTTCCATCTTCACTTTTTCCGAAAGTTGTAGAGAGAATCATTATATCCCTTTCATCACCCTGTACATTTTCAAGATTCTTTATAAAAAAATGATTTTCAATTAATAAGTTATACCTTTCCTTATTTTCTTCAGTATCATTATTTCTAAGAAATTCATTTATCCTGTTTACAATATTTGTCTTCTGTTCCAGATTCAAGGTAACAATTCCTATGCTTAAAAGTTTCCCATCCATAATCACCTTATCACTGAATATATATTCTATTATTCTCCTGGCTTCATCATTATTTTTTCTTTCTGAATATACTCCATTCACTTCATAATATTCTATAGGAACATATTCTTTCTTTGCCGGCATCGGAACCAGTCTTGACTCATAAAATGCCGCATTAGAAAAATTAATGAGTTTAGGATGTCTGGACCTGTAATGAAAATCAAGGTAAGACATATTCACATCTCCGCTCAGATTATTCACATAATCCAATAGGGATTCACTGTCTACAAGGAATAATGTTTCTTCATCAACATTTTCATTATCTGAAATTCCTCTATTTTCCATTTCTGAGCCAAAGTAATTTGAAGGAGGCATCTGATGCATATCCCCTGAAATTATCTTGTATCTCCCTCTCATAAGTGAAGGAAGAACTTCCTCCAGTTTCAGCTGGCTGGCTTCATCGAAAAGGACAATATCGAAAAGCCCTTCTTCCAAAGGAAATAATGCACTACACGTATTAGGATCTGTCATGATTATAGGGAATATATTTTTAAAAAATGTACTGTCTTTTCCGATAATTTCCCTTAATGTATTTATCTTACCATATTTTGCATTTTTTCTCAGGTTGTAGAGTACTTTTATTTCTTCTGACTGTGCCAGATTAGATAATGCTCTTTTCCTTATTTCAGTCCAATACTTCTTTATCCTGTATTTCTGATTGTCTCTTATGTATTGGTCATACTCCACTACCTTATCTATATTGACATTATAGTCAGTATATCTGTCGGTCTTAAGTCTGCTATCCTGAAGCAATGAATAATAGTAGGAAGCTATGAGGAAATCTTCCCTGTCTTCAATCCTGTTTTCATCTACATATTTCATAAAGTTATTTATAAAAGCCTCATCTTCTTTGGAAAGTTCTGCTGCCTTCTTATCATTCAGAAAAGATACGAATTCCTGCCTGCTCTTCTCTACTTCATTCAGTACATCAGAAAATTCTTTTAGTTCCTTCAGATATACTTCATAATCATGTCTAGTAAATTTTTTCGCGGTATACCTGCTGTTAAATTCTTCAATTTTTATGCTATTAAAGTCTATATCCATCCATTTTGTCCGTATTTCTTTCATATTACGGTTAAATATAGAAAATAATGATATTTTCAGTTTATTTACTCCTGCAAAATCTTTAAACTGTGTCCCGTATTTTTTAATTCCTTCTTCTATAAAA
>CAYYAV010000071.1:0-8200 GCA_964469865.1 uncultured Fusobacteriales bacterium
TTTTTTTCTTTCTTTTCAACCTCATAGGATAAATCCGTTTCTATTGTTTCCGGTTTCTCATCTATGCTATCTGAAAGTTTTAATATTGCACTGCTAAATAAAATTCCTTTATCTACTGGTATTATTATTTTATAATACTCATATCTTTTTGGGGAAAATTTTATCGTAAGACTTTGTTTTTCATCAGTTTTATATATTTCTCCTGAAGTAATATATTCCCAATCTGTTCCGTTGCCACTCCCTAACAGTTCATATTCAGAATAAAAATTCTTTTCTGGAATTACTTCAAACCTGTTTCCTATTATATCACTCATGGGATCATCTGTATTAAATCTTACTATAAATTCTATTTTATCTTTTTTAGTTATTTTTTCAGATATTTTTCTTTCTGATATTATCTTTTCATTATACTGGATCCAAATTTTTTCAGTTTCTATAACATATGGTACTTCTTTTCCTTTACCGTCAAGAATTCTTATATCTCCCAAATTATTCCTGCTATTTTCATAAATATCTTCAGTTATTAAAAATTCCTTGTATCCTGATTTTCCTGAAGTTTTTATTTCCTTAAAATATTCATAGGAGAAAATATGAAAAGTTATTAACAAAAAAATATACAATACTATTTTATTAATTTTCTTCATATCTTCCACCATCACTTCCTATTTTGTTATCTTTCCCTTTACCTGCTTCTTCTTTTTTAATTTCAGGACTGTCTGCTCCCTTTACTTCTTCTCTTGTTTCCTGTTCCAGTTTTTTCAAAGCAGTCTGATAAATATACGATGTCCCTATAAGAATAGTACCCATGATGAAATAAGCTGCTAACCTATATGAATTATCGAATACCGGAAAATCCAATACAAAACTTTTTATTACAAAGAATACTCCTATTCCAAGACCTATTCTTCTTATATCCCTGTTAGGTACTTTAAATCCTTTCCATACGAGATACCCACATATGAGAAGTCCTATTATATTCAGTGCAAGCCCTGCTCCTTTAAATCCGAATGAACGATCCATTATTAGTCCCGAAATCAGGATTATATATACTGATTCTCCAAGTATCCACAGAGGTTTTTTCTCCTCTTTCTTAAAAATATCCATATAAATATCATTTCTTGAGCTTATAAAGAGAAAAATATTTGCAAAAACAAGCATCAGTATAGATATATAATAACCTGATGTTCCCGCTTCATACAATTGATACCAGAATAAATTGTATATATTTATAGCTAAAAGAGAAATTATTTCCATTATTACAAGAAATTTCAGACTAAATCCATCTATAAGTTCTCTCACTTTATAAGTTACTTTTCTTAAAATAAACATTACTGCCAAAAGGGAAACAATACCGCTATCCATATATTTAATAAACTTTATTTTTTCCCCTATTTTTATAATAATATCATTTATAAAAATCATAGAATATAAAAATATGGCGTATTTGAATACAGTATTAAAAATCTGTAAATTTTTTCTGTAATTTTTCTTTTTCAATAAAAAATAAACTACAAACGAAAAATATATTATCATCAAATCTTGT
The DNA here is from genome assembly GCA_964469865.1 of uncultured Fusobacteriales bacterium. GTDB lineage: Bacteria > Fusobacteriota > Fusobacteriia > Fusobacteriales > Leptotrichiaceae > JAGOWQ01. The sequence goes on from CAYYAV010000071.1 coordinate 1,544, forward strand.
AAATATACAATAAAATATTTTTCTTCCCTTATGACAAAATTACTCATAAGTGAAACTATATAAATAGCTATGTTCCCATATTTAAGCTCTATGCTGTTATATTTTTTATAAAGCAGATGGAGAAAAGCAGTTTCCAACCCCCATGCCAATACCACATATCTTTCTGGAACAATAAGAGGTATTATAAGTATAAAACACCCTAAAGCTACTATATAGAATATTTTTGAAATTCTGTTTTCTTTAAGTCTGTCTCCAAAAAATCCATAAATCAGACCTACACCCCCAACTAGAGCTGTCCTTACCCATGAAGGAGTTGTTCCATCAATCAGGCTGATAATCAGTGAAAATTTTACAATCAGATTCAGAATTAAAAGTACATAGTCTATTACAACTGCTTCTCTTTTCTCTTTTTTATGAGAATTTAGGAAAATAAAACTGTATGCAGTAGTAAATATTACTATATAAAAAAATGCTCCCAATTTATCATTAATCTTATTATTTAGATAATATACAAGCCCGATCATATTGAAAGTTCCTATGACAAATCCAGTTATTTTACTATTTATCCAGTCTTTTTTCCATGAAATTCCTAAAATTATTCCCTGTAATATAATCGAATAAGCTATTAGGTAATATATTTGCACATTAGTTCTATTGACAAGGATATATGCTCCGTAAGGAAGATATCCACCTATCAATGCCAATATTCCTATTATCTGACTGTCATATCTAAGTGAAAGAACAATAACAAGTCCTGTCAGTATAATAGATATTAAAAGTCCTGTCATCATTGGAAAAAGTCCGAAATACAATGTAGAAAGTAGTGTAGTCAGATAAAGAATTCCTACACCTCCGCCTATAAGTCCTACAGAAAAATGCTTTTTATTTTTCTGATAAAATTTCTCTCCTGCAAAAAGAAAAATTATTCCAAGCAGATAAGAAGAGGTACTCTTTACATAATCATTAGCAAAAATTTTTACAAACTGAGTTCTAAATACAAGGAAAACTCCTAAAAATATTGAGATTATTCCTAAAAAGTTAAATCCTTTCAACCCTATAAACTTTTCAAATATAAATTTTTTCTTCTCTTTTTCAAAAAGAAATTCTTCTTCCTTATTAGCGATTTCTGCTTCTATTTTGTTATGAAATATTGATGATTCCCCAAGGAGAAATTCTTTTTTGTTATTAACCTTTTCTTTACTGTCTGCAACAAAAATCCTTATTTTTTCGTTAAGATTTTTCAGTTCCTGGTTAAACTCAGTAGCTTCTTTGGAAAAATCACCCATCAGCTCTTTTTCCAGTTGTTCTATTTTTCTTGTAGTTCCCGTCAAAAAGTCAGAAAGCTTTTTGAGTATTTTACTTTCCAGTTCAACATTTACTTTTTCTGATACAAGAAGCTGAAATCTATTTATTTCTCCGGCTCTTTTAGTTCTTTTAGTAGCTTTCAGTTCCTCTTTCAGCACTGCATTACTTATTTTCATGCTTTCCAGCTCTTTTTCCTTTATTTTCAGTTTTTCAATAATATCTTTCAGTTTCTTTTCCAGTTTACTGTTTTCCTCTAAAAGCTCCTTTTCTCTATTTATCTCTACATCGTTTTTTATATTAGTTATCATGGAGCTTATTTCAGAATTCAGTTTTCTTATTTCCTGATATTTATTTTCAAGATTTTCTAGCTCCTTTTTTTTGTCAATCATCCTCAAACCAACTCCTTCATACATAAATTTTAAATTTTCGTTCGGTTCTTTCCCTACTTAACTTCAATACAACCTACTTCTTATAAAAAATTCAACTCACTTTGGAGATATGTTTCAAAGTCTGTTTTTAGAGTAATTATTTTTTCTGGATTTTCTGGAACAGCAATGCCATCTGCCAGTGCTCCTGTCATTTCAGATAAATTTATTGCTACATTTTCTGAAAATCCAATAGAAAGAAGACTTTCTTTCCAATTTTCTCTTGGAATTGAAAGAACAGAAACTTCTTTTTTCAAAAACTTTTCAAAACAATCTGCGATATCTCTTGCTGAATAACTTTTTGGTCCGATAAATTCATAAATTTTTGTTCCTTTTCCAAGAATTGAAGAAGCTAAAATTTCTGAAATAAATTTTGCCAAATCCATAGGAGAGTTCATTGCAATTTTTTGATGTTCTTCAAAAAACGAAGGCAAAACTCCACTCTGTCTTACGCTACTTATATAACCAATCCAATTTTTATAATAATATGAAGGACGTATTATTATTTTCACTCATATGTTATTTTCCTCCTTCACTTTATCTTCAGAATACAAATTTTATGCCATAATCTAATATTCCAGCATAATATCTTAATTATTTCCTACTTATAAACAAATAACAGTATCTCCCTTAAAAGCTTACATGCCAGAGCTGTAGACTGTCCTGACTGATCATAAATCGGAGACAGTTCATTCATGTCAAGTCCTACTATATTAAGCTTTGAAATTTTTTCTATCGCCTTATGAAGTTCAGTAAAGGTGACTCCTCCCGCTTCAGGAGTTCCTGTCCCTGGAAATTCTGAAGGATCAAGTACATCTAAGTCAAGTGTAAAGTATACAGGCTTTCCCTCCAGTTTTTCTATAGCTTTATCCAGTTCATCAAAATTATTTCCAAAATTAAATTTTGTTGTATTCAGATGTTCTTTAGCAAACTCCCATTCTGACCTTTCTCCACTTCTTATCCCGAACTGGAATATCTTTCCGTCCCCTACTATATCCCAGCATCTTTTTATAACAGAAGCATGCGAATATTTCTGACCTAAGTAGTCATCTCTTAAATCTGTATGGGCATCAAACTGTATTATATGAAGGTCAGGATATTTTTCAGCTACTGCTCTTACAGTACCCAGTGTCACAGAATGTTCTCCCCCTATCATGAAAGGAATTTTCCCATCTTTAAGGACTTCTGTAGCCATATCTTCTATATCCTTTAAGGCACTTTCACTATTTCCAAAGGAAAGTTCCAGATCCCCCGCATCAAAGACATTTATATCTTCCAGATCCTTATCCTGATAAGGGCTGTATGTTTCTATACCGAAACTTTCATTCCTCATTACAGCACTTGCAAACCTTGTTCCAGGTCTGAATGATGTTGTACTGTCAAAAGGTGCTCCAAAAATTACAACCTTACTTTCATTATATTCATTGTTACATCCTATAAATGTATGTATATTCCTGTCTTTCATTTTATCTCCTTTCCCTGATTAACCCCGCTTTATTTTCTGTGTATATAAAATACCCTTCTGTTCTCGCAACTTTTACCCTAGTGCCACATCAAGTATCATCATTACGGTAAATCCCAGCATACAGCTCAATGTTACCAGATCTGCAGTTCCTTTTACCTTACCTTCATCCTGCTGTGCTTCAGGAATCAGTTCCTCAACTACGACAAATATCATTGCACCTGCAGCAAAGGATAACGCATAAGGAAGAAAACCCCTCATACTTCCAACTGCTATTGCTCCCATTACTCCGGCCATAGGTTCTACTATGCCCGAAGCCTGGCCATATAGAAAGGCTTTCCCTCTACTGAAACCTTCTCTTCTTAAAGGAACTGAAACTGCTGCACCTTCTGGAAAATTCTGAAGACCGATTCCTATTGCAAGGGCTATTGCACTTGTTATACTCGCACCGGGAATCCCATATGCTGCCGCACCAAATGCTACACCTACTGCCAGTCCCTCAGGAATATTATGAAGTGTTATGGCAAGTACCAGAAGTATACTTCTCTGCCATCCTGTCTTTATTCCTTCAGCCTTGTCTTCTGACAGCCCTATATGCAGATGGGGTAACAACTTATCTATCCCGAAAAGAAATAGCCCTCCTGACAGAAATCCTATGCTCACAACTATCCAAGGAATCTGTCCAAGTTCTTCTGAAAGAATTATTGCAGGATTCAGCAATGACCAGAAACTGGCCGCTATCATTACTCCGGCAGCAAATCCTAGCATTGCATTTAGTATTTTCCTGTTTATAGACTTAAAAAAAAATACCACAGCTGCACCGACAGCTGTCACTCCCCACGTAAATAATGTGCCTATCAATGCCTGTATTACAGGGGACAGCTTTAAAAAAAATGAAACCATTTATCTATTCACTCCTTCTTTATATTAAGAAAAATATTAATATTCTTCGAATATTTTCCTATTTCTTATCTATTAATTCCTTTACATAATTTGGAAGGGCAAAAGCTCCCTTATGTAATTCAGTGTTATAGTATCTGGTCCTTATCCCAAGCCCGTTCCATTCTTCAGCCTTTAAGTCTTCTACCGGATTATATTTTTTAGAAGCAAACCCAAATAACCAGTGTCCTGAAGGATAAGTAGGAATATGGAGCTGATATACTGTAGCAAAAGGAAATACTGCCCTAAGTTGTCTATGTGCCCTTTCAGTAGCTTCAGCATCTGCTTTATAATATGGACTTTCATGCTGGTTTACGAGTATCCCGTCAGACTTCAGTGCATTGAAACAGTTACCATAGAACTCCCTTGTAAACAGGTCTTCTCCGGGACCAAAAGGGTCAGTAGAATCAACTAGAACAATATCATACTCATCTACCTTTGACCTTACAAACTTCAGACCATCCTCATAATATATATTTACTCTTGGATCATCCAGTTTACATGCAGTAGAAGGGAGATACTCCCTACATACATCTACTACCATTTTATCTATTTCAACCATATCTATCTGTTCAATAGTATCATACTTCACAAGTTCCCTTACAGTTCCCCCATCCCCTGCTCCTATTACCAATATTTTCCTTGCATGATTTTTTACTGCCATTGGAACATGAACCATCATTTCATGATATATAAACTCATCTTTTTCTGTAAGCATCATAAAGCCATCCAGTGTTAAAAACCTTCCAAATTCTTCAGATTCAAATATATCTATTCTCTGAAATAAACTTTCTGTACTTATAAGCTGCTTATTCACTTTTATTGAAAATCTAACATTTTTTGTATGTTCTTCCGTATACCATAATTCCATAATTATCTAATCCTTCCATCTCTATCTTCCCTACATACAACATTTATATTATCTACATGCATATCTTCTGTTCCTGTCAGAAGGCAGCCTTTTTCTTTAGCATATATTATATAATCTATAATTTCTGCTGTTACTCTTTCTCCCGGAGCAATGATAGGTATCCCTGGTGGATAGGCCATAACAAATTCTCCACTTATCTGCCCTAAACTTTCTTTTATGGAAACCATCACCTTTTTACTATAAAAAGCTTTCTGTGGAGGCAGAATCACATCCGGAGCTATATATTCATGATCAAACATTCCTGTAGGATCTTTAGAGTAAATCCTTTTTATTTCTGCCAGTGATGATATGAGTCTTTCTATCTCAAGACCCCTGTCTCCTGCTGAAATAATAGCAAGAATATTTCCAAGATCGCCAAACTCTATCTGTATATTATAATCATCTCTTAAAATATCATAAACTTCTATTCCGGCAAGCCCTATATCTTTTGTATATACAGAAAGTTTCGTCATATCAAAATCATACACAGCATCTCCATCTATAAGTTCCTTACCATAGGCATAATATCCTCCCAGCTTGTTTATCTCACTTCGTGCATATTCGGCAAAATTAACTGTCTTATCAAAAATCTCTTTACCATTCAATATCAAGTTCTTCCTTGCTGTATCAAGGGATGTCATCAGTAGATAAGAAGCACTTGTTGTCTGAGTCAGATTTATTATCTGTCTCACATAATCCGCATTCACTCTTTCTCCACTGAGAAGAATGGAACTCTGTGTAAGAGACCCTCCTGTCTTATGCATGCTTATAGCTGCCATATCTGCTCCTGCATCCATGGCACATATAGGAAGATTTTCTCCAAAGTAAAAATGGGCACCATGAGCTTCATCTACTAAAACAAGCATATTATGTTTATGGGCAAGTTTTACTATAGATTTCAAATCAGAACAAATTCCATAATAAGTAGGATTGTTTACCAGTATAGCTTTTGCATCAGGATTTCTGTATATAGTTTTTTCTATATCCTCCAATGACATTCCAAGAGATATTCCTAACTTCCTGTTTAATCCAGGATTTATATAGACAGGTATTGCCCCATTAATAACGAGGGCATTTATAACACTCCTATGTACATTTCTTGGAATTATGATTTTATCTCCTGCCTTACATGAAGACATTATCATTGCCTGCACTGCTCCTGTTGTTCCACTTACCATAAAATAAGCCTCTTTTGCTCTGAAAGCTTTTGCTGCCACTTCCTGTGCCTCTTTGATGACTGTTGTAGGATGACATAAATTATCTAGAGGTTTCATGGAATTGACATCTATCTTCATTGCATCAGTTCCTATGAAATCACGAAATTCTTTATTTCCTCTTCCTCCTTTATGACCCGGCACATCAAATCTGACTACCCTATTTGAAAGATGCTTTTTCATAGCATCTAATAATACCGTTTTTTCCTGTATTTCTTTCATTTCTTTATCTATTTCCAACCATCCTCCTATTTTCAATATTTTACTATCTATTAACCATACCTATCTTAATAGATATTCATCCCACTATATATCTCTATCATTTCCTTCCTTAGTCTATCAGTAATTTCAAGCCTTTCTTTGGGAGGAATTTCATAGACATCCTGATTAAATAGGTAATTC